>CAMCIP010000032.1 GCA_945874855.1 Brevundimonas vancanneytii | reverse complement strand
CATTGGAGAAGCCGACCCGCAGGAAGGCATGGTCCTTCCACAGATAGTCCCAGTGCGCCTTGAACCGGCCGGCGCGGGTGGAGAGGTCGTAGCGGGACATGGGTGCGGAGATAGCGACTGCAGTCGAGGTCGTCACGCCCGCTTGACTTCCCTGCGCCCGCGTCCGACCTCCGCCCGATGACCGTCGCCGTATCGGACAAGGCCGCGCGCCGCCCCCTGCTGGGCCGCATCTGGCGCGAGCATCTGTCAACGCGGCGCGGGGCGCTGGCGCTGTCCATTCTGTGCGCCGTCGTGGTCGGGGTCATGGCCGCGACGGTGCTGCAGCTGCTGGAACCGGCGATCGACGGCCTGTTCCTGCAGCGGCCGGTGACCATCTGGGGCCTGATCCGCATTCCGCCGGAGGGGGCGCTGGTCACCATCCCCCTGATCATCGTCGGCCTGGCGGTCATCTGGACGGTCGCGGCCCTGGGACAGGCGGCCCTGGTCAACCGGATCGGCCACGGCATCGTCGGCGACATCCAGGTGCGGCTGTTCGGGGCCATGATCCGCGCCGACCTGGCGCGGCTGCGCAGCAAGCACACCGGCAGCTTCGTCTCCTCGGTGCTGTTCGACGCCAATCTGGTGCGCGAGGCCTTCACCAACGGGGTGGTCAACTACACCCAGCACGCCCTGACCCTTGTGGCCGTGATCGTCTTCATGGCGGTCAGCGACTGGCAGCTGACCCTGATCGTGCTGACGGCCGTGCCGGTCATCAGCTGGGTCATGCGGCGGTTCTCGAAGCGTATGCGCAAGGCCACGACCGGGGCCATGGTCGAGACCGAGAACCTGTCGACCGCCCTGATGGAGAACCTGGACGGGGTCCGACTGGTCAAGATCGAGAACCGCGAAGCGGCCGAGGAGGCCCGCGTCGGCGAGGTGGTGGAGCGCCGTCAGCGGCATGTGATCAAGTCGGCCGACTCCAGAGCCTTCGCCGGGCCCTTCTCGAACCTCGTGGCCATGATCGTGGTGGCGGCCGTCATGGCCTATGCCGGCTGGCGGGCGCGGGACGGCCAGATGACGGTCGGCACCTTTGCCGCCTTCATCGGCCTGCTGATGGCCGCGGGGCAGTCGCTGCGGCAGGTGACCAATCTGCAGACGGTGATGGCCGAGGGACTGACCGCCGCCGACCGCCTGTTCGCAGCCCTGGACATCCAGCCCGAGATCCGCGAGGCCGCCGCGCCGGTCGCCCTGCCCGAGGGGCCGGTGGAAGTGGCCTTTCACACCGTCGACTTCGCCTATGCCGGGACGCCTGTGCCCACCCTGTCGGACGTGTCCCTGACCGTGCGGCCTGGCCAGACGGTGGCCCTGGTCGGGCCGTCGGGCGGGGGCAAGAGCACCATCCTGAGCCTGCTGCCCCGCTTTTACGATGTCACCGGCGGTCGGGTGACGGTGGGCGGGGTGGACGTGCGCGAGGCCTCGCTGGCGGCCTTGCGCGACCGCATCGCCCTGGTGACCCAGGAGCCCTTCCTGTTCGACGACACGATCCGCGCCAACGTCGCCTATGCCCGGCCCGGCGCGACGGACGACCAGATCGAGGCGGCGGCCCGCGCGGCGGCGGCGCACGACTTCATCCTGGCCCTGCCCCAGGGCTATGACACCCGGGCCGGCGAGGCCGGGACCCGGCTGTCGGGCGGCCAGCGCCAGCGCATCGCCATCGCCCGCGCCTTCCTGAAGGACGCGCCGATCCTGCTGCTGGACGAGGCGACCAGCGCCCTGGACACCGAGAGCGAGGCCCTGGTGCAGGCGGCGCTGGAGCGGCTGATGGCCGGTCGCGCCACCCTGATGATCGCCCACCGCCTGTCCACGGTGATGAAGGCCGACGTGATCCATGTGCTGGAGGCCGGCCGCATCGTCGAAAGCGGCGGCCATGCGGAGCTCGTCAAGCGCGGCGGCCTTTACGCCCGCCTCGCCCGCAGCCAGTCGCTGGACGGGACGCCGGCCACAGAGGCGGTGGCATGAGGCCCCTGCGCAATCCGGCGATCCGTGGTGCCCTGGCCTGGCTGCTGGCGGCCTGGATGCGGTTCTGCTTCGCCACCATCCGCTGGACGCGTCAGGGGGAGGCGGAGGTCGAGGCCGTCTGGGCCCGGGGCGGCGGCGTCATTCCGATCTTCTGGCATTCGCGTCTGGCCCTGTCGCCCGCGTCCTGGCCGCTGGAGCGCGCCACCCCGACCAAGGCGCTGGTCTCGCTGAGCGCCGACGGCCAGTTCATCGCCCGCGCGCTGGAGCGGGTCGGCTTTCCCGCCATCCGCGGCTCGACCGCCAACAAGGACAAGTCGCAGGCGGCCAAGGGCGGGTCGCAGGCCCTGCGCGACGGCCTGCGCCAGCTGAAGGTCGGCGGGCTGGCGGTCACGCCCGACGGCCCGCGCGGCCCCGCCGGCGTCATGGGCGAGGGCGTGCCCCTGATGGCGAAGCTGTCGGGCGCGCCGGTGGTCTTCCTGGGCCTGTCGTGCCACCCGGCGATCCGGCTGGGCAGCTGGGACCGGGCCGTGGTGCCCCTGCCCTTCGGGCGCGGGGCGGTGGTCTATGAGGTGGTGTACTACCCCGAGGGTGCCGAGCCGGCTGAAGTGGCCCGCGACTGGAGCGCGCGCCTGACCGATCTGGAGGTCCGCGCCGACGCCCTGACCGGGCTGGAGCGCGGGGTGTGAGCCTGGCCCTGGGCCTGTATCGCGCCGTGACGCGCCTGCTGGAGCCCCTGGCTCCGCGCCTGCTGAACGCCCGCGCCCGGCAGGGCAAGGAGGACGCCTCCCGCATCGGCGAGCGGCTGGGCCAGCCCTCCCTGCCCCGACCGCCGGGCGAGGTGATCTGGCTGCACGGGGTCAGCGTGGGCGAGAGCCTGTCGCTGTTGCCGCTGGTCGAGCGGCTGCGGCGGGACCGGCCGGACCTGACGCCGCTGGTGACCTCGGGCACCCGCACCTCGGCAGCTCTGCTCGCCCGCCGCCTGCCGCCGGGGGCCCTGCATCAGTATGCGCCCGTCGATGGCCCCCGGGCGGTGGCCGCCTTTCTGGATCACTGGCAGCCAGTCGCCGGCGTGCTGGTCGAGAGCGAACTGTGGCCCAATCTGATCCTCGAGGCGGAGGCGCGCGATCTGCCCCTGGCCCTGATCAGCGCCCGCATCACGCCGAAGTCCGCCCGGGGATGGTCGCGCGCGCCGGGCGCGGCGCGGCGCCTGCTGGCGGCCTTCCGGCTGATCCTGGCCCAGGAGCCGGCGTCTGCGGCGCGGCTGCAGGCGCTGGGCGGCCGTGTCGACGGCCTGGCCAATCTGAAGCTGGCCGGCGAGGCCCCGCCCCATGACGCCGCCGCCTTCACGGCGCTGTCGGCCGCCGTCGGCGACCGGCCCGTGGTGGTCGCGGCCTCGACCCATCCGGGCGAGGAGGCGGCCATCGCCCAAGCCGTGGCCCGCCTGTCCCGCCCCGTTTGCCTGATCCTGGTGCCCCGCCATCCGGAGCGGGCGCTGGACATCTCGTCCGAACTGGCCCGCGACGGCCGCCGCCCGGCCCTGCGCTCGCGCGGCCAGATGCTGGACGCACGCACCGACATCTATGTCGCCGACACCCTGGGCGAGATGGGGCTGTTCCTGCGGCTGGCCGACGTGGTCGTGATGGGCGGCGGCTTCGGCCCTGCGCTCGGTCTGGCCCCCGTCGGCGGGCACAATCCGCTGGAGCCCGCGCGCCTGTCGAAGCCCACCTTGACCGGCCCGGACCTGTCGAACTGGGAAGGCGTCGCCGCCCTGCTGGTCGAGGCCGGCGGGCTGCAGGTCGTGGCCAGGCCCGAGGCCCTGACCCCGGCCGTCGCCCGCCTGCTGGACGACCCCGACGCGGCGCGCGCCATGGGGGAGGCCGCCCGGCGCGCCGCCGCCGAGGCGGGCTCGGTGGTCGACGGGGTCTTCGCCGCCCTGACCCCCCTGGTGCCGGCCGCCCCTGCCCGGCGCGCCCGTCAATGAAGCTGAACACCCCCGCTTGGTGGTATCGTCGCGACCGGCGTCAGGGCGTCGTGCTCCGCATGCTCCTGACGCCCGCCGGCTGGATCTGGGCCGCGGCGACGGCGCGCCGGATCGCCCGCGCCCGGCCCGTCGACCCCGGTGTGCCGGTCATCTCGATCGGCAATCTGACCGTTGGCGGCTCGGGCAAGACGCCGGTGGCGATGGAGACGCTGCGCCTGCTCCGTGCCGGGGGAAACGAGGCCCACGCCCTGTCGCGCGGCTATGGCGGGCGGCTGGAAGGGCCCCTGCGCGTCGACCCGGCCGTCCATACGGCGGCCGACGTCGGCGACGAGCCCCTGATGCTGGCGACGGGTGCCCCCGCCTGGATCGCGGGTGACCGGGTCGCCGGGGCCCGCGCGGCGGCGGCGGCCGGTGCCCGATGCCTCGTGCTGGACGACGCCCATCAGAACCCCAACCTGACAAAGACCCTGAGCCTGGTCGTGGTCGACGGCGAGACGCGCGACGAGGAATGGCCCTTCGGCGACGGCGCGGTCTTCCCGGCCGGTCCGATGCGTGAGCCGTTGAAGGTCGGCCTCGCGCGCGCCGACGCCGTGATCGTGCTGCTGCCCGCCGACCTGCCGGAGGTGGACCTGGAGCTGCGGGCGGTCTTCGGCGACCTGCCCGTCTTCGTCGCCCGGCTGGCGGCCGAGGCGGCCCCGCCCCCGGGCCCCCAGCTGGGCTTCGCCGGCATCGCCAAGCCGTGGAAGGTCGAGCGCGCGCTCAAGGCCGCCGGCTGCGACCTGGTCGACTTCGCCGCCTTCCCCGACCATGCGGCCTATTCGGAGGGCGAGCTGACCGCCCTGGCTGACCGCGCCGCCGTCTTCGACGCTGGCCTGATCACCACCGAAAAGGACTGGGTCCGCCTGCCGCCGGAATGGCGCGCGCGGGTGACCTCATGGCCGGTCCGGGCCCGGTTTGAGAGAGAGGCGGAGTTCAGGGACTGGCTGAGCGCGGCGATCTCGATGGCCCGCGACCAGGACTAGACGTATCGATCCTCGGCGTCAGTCCGCCCGATAAACCACCCCGCCCTTCATCACGAAGCGGACGCGCTGGAGTTCGGTCACGTCGGTCAGGGGGTCGCCGGAGACGGCGATCAGGTCGGCAGGCATGCCGACGGCGAGCCGACCGGCCAGATCGACGATCCCCAGATGCTCGGCCGCATTCACCGTCGCGGTCTGGATGGCCTGAAGCGGCGTCAGGCCGGCGCCGACCAGCAGGGCGAACTCGCCTGCATTGTCGCCGTGGGGCGACACGCCGCTGTCGGTGCCGAAGGCGATGCGGACGCCGCCGCGATGGGCGCGGGCGGCCATGTCCTGCATGCGCGGCCCGGCCTCCAGGGCCTTGGCCGTCTGGGCCGGGGTGAAGAAGTTGTCCGGGCCCGAGGCGACGCGGGCCACATAGTCCCCGGCCATGAGGGTGGGCACCAGCCAGGCGCCCGTGCTGCGGAACAGGCGGATCGACTCATCGTCCAGATAGGTGCCGTGTTCGATGGAGTCGCCGCCGGCGCGGAGGAAGGCGTTGATCCCGTCAGCACCGTGGGCATGGGCCGTGACCTTGCGGCCCATACGGTGCCCGACCTCGACGATAGCGGCCAGTTCGGCGTCGGTGAACTGCTGACCCAGGCCCGCGGCCGTGTTGGACAGCACCCCGCCGGTGGAGGTGATCTTGATGACGTCGGCGCCGGCCCGGACCTGTTCGCGCACCGCCCGCATGCAGTCCTCGGGGCCGGAGCAGACCGAGTCCGACGACAGGACGTGCAGCACGTCGTCGCGGAAGCCATTGGCGTCGCCGTGGCCGCCGTGGACAGTCACCGAGGAGCCCGAGGCGATGACGCGCGGGCCGACCACGTCGCCGCGGGCGATGCCGTCGCGCAGGGCGAAGACAGCCTCATTGGCCCCGCCCAGATCGGCCACAGTGGTGAAGCCGGCCATCAGCGTCTTGCGGGCGTAGCCGGCGCCCAGCATCGACCGGTCGGCGGCCGACAGGGTGACCTGCTGCAACCGCCCGTTCGGGTTCTGCTGGCTGGTCAGATGGACGTGGGAATCGATCAGCCCGGGCAGGACGAAGGCGTCGCGCAGGTCGACGATGCGGCCAGCCTGACCCTCGCCGACGAAGCCGTCGACGACCGCGACAATTTGGTTCCTGCTGATCACCAAAGTTTTATCGCGCTGCACAACGCCGGTCGCCGGGTCCGCCAGAAGCCGCCCGGCCTGAACGAACAGGGTTCCCTCGTCCGGGGAAAAGGTCGTGGTCGCGGGGGTTTGCTGGGCAGTTGCTGCGCCTGCGAAGGCGATCCAGGCCAGGACGGCGGCGATGAGACGAACCATGCGAACTCCCCGGTATGTGGTTTGCACCCTATCCCAATGCGGACGAACGCCAAGGCTCAGGTTGAAACGGGCGTCTGCATTTGAAACAACCGGTCACAGTCAGTGAAACCGCTACGAGGGCGTCGCATGCGGCCATCCAGACGAGGCATGATTTTGGGCGGGGCGGCCCTGCTCGGGGGCTGCTCCACGGCCGCCGCACAGTCGGCCGGGCCATTGGTCGCGCTGCCGACCGCGGCGCCGACAGGGGTCGTGCCGCCGGCCCCCGCCATCCAGGTCGCCATGGACCCCGTCGTGGCTCCGCCGCTGGATCCACGCGGTCTGGTCCGCAAGGAACTGATGGGTCGGGCGATGGCCGCCCTCGACATCCACCACGCCCGCATTCCCCGCCGCGACCGGATGTATGTGGTCGACTTCAAGCGCCACTCCGGCGAGGAGCGGCTGTACGAGATCGACCTGCATGCGGGCACGGTGGCGATCCTGCGCACCAGCCACGGCCGCGGCTCCGACCCCGCCCACACCGGCTTCGCCCAGGCCTTCTCGAACACGCCGGAGAGCTGGTGCTCGTCCGTCGGCTCCTATGTGACGGCCGGGCCGTCCTGGGGGCCCGCCCAGGGGCCGAACGTCCTGCTGGACGGGCTGGAGTACTCCAACGACAAGGCCCGCGAGCGCGCGATCATCGTGCACGGTGCGGACTATGCCGACCCGGACTTCCTGGCCCGCGAGGGCAAGCTGGGCCGCAGCTACGGCTGCTTCTCGGTGGCCCATGCCGACCTGCCGGCCCTGCGCGAGCGCATGGGCGAGGGCCGGCTGCTGTTCGCCTTCGCCTGAGGCGAGGTCACTCGTAGCCGTGCGCGGCCTCGTTGATGACCTGGCTGGGCATCTTGGAGAAGTCGACGGCCAGCGGGACGGGCGTGGCGGCCTTGGCCTGGAAGGTCTTGATGACGTGCTCCAGGCGGCGGCGCACTTCGGCCTCGGCCTCCGTGCCGGGGGCCAGCTCCAGCGGGGCCAAGCAGTAGTCGATGATCGCCTGCGGACGGGACAGGGGTTCCATGGGCATTTCCTCGTTCACTCTGCCGCGACGAACTGGGCGGTTTCGGTCGAATCCTTCAGCGCGGTCGTGGAAGACTGCCCGTTCGAGATGACCGTGGCCACCTGATCGAAGTATCCTGTGCCGACCTCGCGCTGGTGGCGGGTCGCGGTGTAGCCGATGGCCTCGTTGGCGAACTCGCGCTGCTGCAGCTCGGAATAGGCCGCCATGCCCCGCTCGCGGTAGCCGTCGGCCAGCTCGAACATCGAGTTGTTCAGGCTGTGGAAGCCGGCCAGGGTCACGAACTGGAACTTGTAGCCCATGGCCCCCAGCTCGCGCTGGAATTTGGCGATGGTGGCGTCGTCCAGCTTGGCCTTCCAGTTGAACGACGGCGAGCAGTTGTAGGCCATGAGCTTGCCGGGATAGTGGGCCTGGATCGCCTCCGCGAACGTCCTGGCGTCGTTCAGATCGGGGTGCGAGGTCTCCCACCACAGGACGTCGGCATATTTGGCATAGGCCAGGCCGCGCGCGATGCAGTGCTCAAGCCCCGAGCCCTCATGCAGGCGGAAGAAGCCCTCCGGCGTGCGGTCGTCACGACGGATGAAGGGCAGGTCGCGCTCGTCGACGTCCGAGGTGATGAGCTGGGCGCTCTCGGCGTCGGTGCGGGCGACGGTCAGGGTCGGGGTGCCCATGACGTCGGCGGCCAGGCGGGCGGCGATCAGATTGCGCTCATGCGCCTGGGTGGGGATCAGGACCTTGCCGCCGAGGTGGCCGCACTTCTTCTCGGAGGCCAGTTGGTCCTCGAAGTGGACGCCGGCGGCGCCCGCTTCGATGAAGGCCTTCATGATCTCGAAGCTGTTCAGCGGGCCGCCGAAGCCGGCCTCGGCGTCGGCGACGATGGGGGCGAACCAGTCACGCTTCGCGCCGCCCTCGGCATGCTCGATCTGGTCGGCGCGCTGGAGGGTGCGGTTGATGCGGCGGCACAGCTCGGGGGCGGCATTGGCAGGATAGAGCGACTGGTCGGGGTACATGGCCCCGGCGGTATTGGCGTCGGCGGCGACCTGCCAGCCCGACAGATAGATGGCCTTGAGCCCGGCCCGGACCATCTGCATGGCCTGGTTGCCGGTCACGGCGCCCAGGGCGTTGATATAGGGCTCGGTGTGCAGCAGCTCCCACAGGCGGTTGGCGCCGCGTTCGGCCAGGGTGTGGGTGATCGGCAATGAGCCGCGCAGGCGCAGCACGTCCTCGGGGGTGTAGGGGCGCTCGATGCCGTCGAAGCGGCCCTTGGGCGAGGGGACGAGGTCGGCGAAGGTGGTCATGGCGGGCTCTCGTGCAGATCGGGGCCCCGGGCGGGGCGGTCGCACTCTAGAACCATGCCTCTGTCAAAAATTACACCGACCGTACGGGTCATATCGTGTCAATTTGTCACGTTATGACCTTTGCCATTCGGTCATTCTATGACATTTTCGAACAAGGAGCAGGAGCGGACATGGACGTGGCGGTCGATCGCAAACTGTTCCTGGGGGCCCGGCTGAAGCGGCTGCGGCGCGAGCGCGGACTGACACAGACAGCCATGGCGGGGGACCTCGGCGTCTCGCCCAGCTATCTGAACCACATCGAGCGCAACCAGAGGCCGGTCACGGCCCAGCTGCTGCTGCGGCTGGCCGAGGCCTATGACGTCGACCTGCGGGCGCTCGGTCAGGCGGGGCCGGCGGGCGAGGCGGCCCTGGCGGAGGTGCTGGCCGATCCCCTGTTCCACGGACTGGAGACGCCCCGGCACGAACTGCTGACCCTGGCCGAGGAGGCGCCGGGCGCGGCCGAGGCCCTGCTGCGGCTGTATCGCGCCTGGGCCGGGCAGAGGGACCGGGCCCGGGCGGCGCTGGCGGACGGGGGCGGCGGGCCGGGACTTGACCCCTCCCCGTCCGACTGGGTGCGGGACTGGATCCAGGCGCGATCCAACCACTTTCCCGAGCTGGACGCCCTGGGCGAGGCCCTGCATGCCGAGCTGGACCCCACGGCGACAGGGGAGGGGTTTTCGGTTCTGGCGCGGGCGCGGCTGGCGGCGCGGCACAATCTGGCGGTCAAGGTCATGCCGGCCGAGGTCATGGTGGCCTGGACCCGGAGGTTCGACCCGCACCGCCGTCGGTTGCTGCTGTCCGAGACCCTGGACCCGTCGTCGCGCGCCTTCGCCATCGCCTATCAGCTGGCCCTGTCCGAGCACGAGCCCGCCCTGAACGCCATGGCCGACGCGGCCCTGGCCCCCGATGCGGCGACGCGAGCCCTGCTGAAGGTGTCGCTGACCAACACCCTGGCCGCGGCCATGCTGATGCCCTATGCCGCCTTCCAGCGTACGGCGGAGGCGACGGGCTATGACATCGCCCGACTGCAGAGCCGGTTCGCCGTCTCGTTCGAGCAGACGGCCCACCGGCTGACGACGCTGAGCCGGCCGACGGCGCGCGGCGTCCCCTTCTTCCTGATCCGGGTCGACCAGGCGGGCAATGTGTCCAAACGCTATGCCTCCGGGGCCTTCCCCTTCGCCCGGTTCGGCGGGACCTGTCCGCGCTGGCGGCTGCACGGCGCCTTTCGCACGCCCGGGCGGCTGGTCACCCAGATCATCGAGACTCCGGACGGACGGCGCTGGTTCACCCTGGCCCGCACCGTGGACCGGCAGGGCGCGCTGCAGGATTTCGGCGGGCATGCCGAGCGCTATGACCTGGCCGTCGGCCTGGGGTGCGAGCTGAAGGAGGCCCATCGCCTGACCTATGCGCGCGGGCTGGATCTGGCGGCGCCGGAGGTGACGCCGATCGGCCCGGCCTGCCGTCTGTGCCACCGCCACCCCTGCGCCGAACGCGCCGCCCCGCCCGCCGACCGGGCCCTGACTGTCGACGACTGGTCCAAATCGGTCAGCCCCTATCCGTTCGCGGCGGGGTGACCCCGGACGTGGGATTAGGCGTCCCGCTCCCGGCGGGACAGGGACTATCCGGCCAATGCGGCCTGGGCCGCGGCCAGTTCCGTGGCCATGACCTCGCGCAGGCGTTGCGGCGCCTGGATGGAGACCTGGTCGCCCCAGGTGAAGAGGTGCCAGGCCAGTTCGCGCATGCCCGAGGCCGTGAAGCGGACGGTGACCGAGCCGTCGGGGTGGTCCTCCAGCGTCTGGGTCGGGTGCCAGCGCCAGGCACGGGCCTCTGCGGCGCCTTCAGGGCCGAGGTGCAGGACCACGTCCTCGACCGCATCCTGATAGATGCCGAAGCTGCGGGCCGCGAAGGCCTGGAGATCGAAGTCGGGGGACGGGGCGGCCATGCCGTCCTCGGCGCGGACGGCGCTCATCCGGTCGAGACGGAAGGTCTGGATCTTGCCCGAGGTCCGGTCGGCGCCGACCAGATAGTTGGCGCGGCCGAACATGACCCCGCACGGCGCCACGGTGCGGCGGCGCGCCTCGGCCCCCGGGCGGCTGTAGGTGAAGCCGAGGGGACGTGAGGCCAGGACGGCCTGGCGGATCTCGCTGAGCACCGCCTCATCCGCCGAGGGGCGCGGCCCGGCCTGGACGGCGATGGTTTCCGCCCGGACCAGGGCTTCCAGATCCGGAGCCAGCCGGTTCAGGACGGTGGAGCGCATGGCCGCCTTGATCTTGCGCTCCAGCCCCTCCAGGGCGGCGGCACGGCCAGGCTCGCCCACGGCGCGCAGCCCCTGTGCCGCCTTGGACAGTTCCAGCAGCTCGGCGGCGGTGGGGGCCTGCTCGAAGGCGGACAGACCGCCGCGGATGCGCCAACGCTTGGAAGGCGGATCCGACACCTCCTCCGTCGCGGGGAACAGGGTCAGGACGGCGTCGCGCATGCGCTCGGCCGTGCGCCGGCCTACGGCCATGTCGCGGGCGATCTCATCCAGTGTCAGCCCCTCGGACGAGGCGGCGAGGCGGCGCGCCAGTTCGATGACCATGACCGCCTTGTCGTGCCGCATCCGGGAGCCTTTGAAAGGGTACGTCCGTTTCTGGCGCAAGGGTGACGCATGTTCGGGTCATCGACAAGTCACCGATCGCAGGAGACCCCGCCATGGCCCGCTTCGACCCCGCCGCCCGCGTCGCGCAGAACCGCTATCTGATCGTGCCCTGCGAGGGACGATCGTCCGACCTGGCCGTGATCTGGGACCGGCTGGAGGAGCAGGTGGTGGACGTGGTCAATCTGAAGGCCGCGCCGCGCTGGACCGAGGAGGACGCCCTTTGGGAGGAGGCCCGGGGCGGCTATGGCACCGAGGTGGTCGAGCCGATGCGGTTGGCGGCCTAGGATCCTCCCTCCCCCCGGGAAGAAGGAAGATGGTTGCCCCCCGCCGCCGGTCCCGGTAGCCCGGCGGAATGACCGATGCACTTCAGACGCTCGATGGGGCCCAGGCGGTGAATCTGGCTGTCCAGGCCTTTCAGGCGCGTGACCGCGACGCCTGCGCCGCCCTGCTGGCACGGGCGATCCGGGCCGATCCGCCGCTGGGCGCCAAATGGGGCGCGGTGTCGCGGATGGCCGCCACGATCGGCGAGGCGACCCTGGCCCTGATCGCCGCGCGCCGGCATCTGGCCGCCGTGCCGACGGCCGAGACGCAGCTGGCCTATGCGCAGCTGCTCCAGCAGACGGGGCGCACGGCCGAGGGCCGGGACCAGGCCGCCGCCCTGGTGCGCCAGCGCCCCAACGACCCCGCCGCCCTGCACTTCCTGGCTACCGCCCAGGTGCAGTTGGGACTGTCCGAGGAGGCCGAGGCGATCCTGAGGCGGATCATGGCCCTGCCGTCCGTGGCCTTCGGGGCGGAGAACGCCTGGCACGTGCTGGCCGACATGAAGACCTTCGCCGAGGCCGACCCGGACGTGGCGGCCATGGAGGCCCTGCTGGCGCGGATCGGCACGGGGGCCGAGCGGCGCGAGAGCCGGATCGTGCTGCTGTACGCGCTCGGCAAGGCCTATGACGACCAGGGCCGGATCGACGACGCCTTCGCCGCCTTCGACGAGGCCGCCCGCCTGCAGAAGGCGACCAGCGACTATGACGCCGACCTGGCCGACCGGTTCGTGGACGCCGTGGTCGGGGGCTGGGACCGGGACTTCATGGCGCGGCTGCCGGCCTCGGACTGCACTTCCGACCGGCCGATCTTCGTGCTGGGTCTGCCGCGGTCAGGGACGACCCTGGTGGAGCAGATCCTGGTCAGCCACAGCGAGGTGACAGACGGGGCCGAGGCCAATCTGTTCCGGCCGGCGGCCATGGCCGTCGGCGGCTATACGCCGGACGAGATGCTGGCCTCCCTGCCCGGTCCCAACGGCGCCGCCCTGCCCTCGCGCGTGGCGCGGGCCTATCTGCACCTGCTGGACGAGCGGTTCGGCAAAGCCGGCCGGGTGGTCGACAAGACCCTGAACCAGACGCGGATGCTGGGCCTGATCCACCAGTGTCTGCCGCAGGCGAAATTCGTCTGGCTGAGGCGGCACCCGGCGGGCATCGCCTGGTCCTGTTTCCGCACCCGTTTCGCCAAGGGGGTCGACTGGACCCGGTCGCTGACCGACATCGGCCGGCATTTCCGGGGCGAGGACCGGCTGTGGGCGCACTGGACAGCGGTGCTGCCGCCCGAGACCCTGCTGACCGTGCCCTATGAAGAGCTGGTGGCCGAGCCGGACCTGTGGATGCGGCGCATCCTGGATCACGTCGGCCTGCCGTGGGAGGACCAGGTGCGGGACTTCCACAAGACTGACCGGGCCGTGACCACCGCCAGCTTCGCCCAGGTGCGCAAGCCGCTGTATTCGAAGTCGGCGACGGCGTGGAAGCGGTATGAAGAGAAGCTGGCACCCTTCTTCGCGGCCTATGAGGGCCGCTAATCCGTTGAGGATTGGCAAGGTGTGGCGACCGAGAGGTTCGTCACCAAGGGCACCAAGGGGTCACCAAGGGCACCAAGGTACCGAGACCGTGTCGAGTGCCGCGCCTCGCCTCGCCGGACAGGCGCCATGTGAGAGCGGCGTACGCCGCGCGACTCCTTCGACGGGCCGTGGAATGCAGATCGGGCGGCACGGTCCTCTCAGGACCCTTTGTGTCCTTGGTGACCCCTTGGTGCCCTTGGTGATGAACCAGCCCTCGCCGGTTCACAGCAGGCAGAAGACGCCCGGACTGAATCTCAGTCCGGGTACTTCGCCCGCATCCAGGCCACGGCTTCGACGCACACCTCGCGCAGCACCGACATGTCCACGTCGGCCAGCTTGTTGATGTAGAGGCAGGAACCGCCGGTCTTGTGCTTGCCGAGCCGGGCCAGCTGGGCGTCGCGGCCCTCGAAACCGGGCATGAGGTAGAAGACCGTCTGGGCCTTGCGCGGCGAGAAACCGATGATCGGCCAGTCGCCCGTCGGCCCACGATAGCTCCCGAAGCCGACGATGGACGGACCCCACATCACCGGCGGCTCCCCCGAGACCTCGGCCAGCAGTGCCAGGGCGGCCTCGGCGTCGGCGCGACGGGTGGCGTTGTCGACGGTCGCGATGAAGTCGGCCGGCACGACCTCGGTGGGCTTCGTCTTGAGCTCAGCCATGTCCACCCCCTTGCGCCGCAAGAGGAAAACCCGAAACGGGCCACCGCTCAAGCCGCGCCGGGCGGCCTCGCGAAGCGCAAGCCGGATCAAATGGACGAGCCGGCGCAGGAGCCCGCTGCTCTAGAGCGCGACCGCCCGGGTCGCGCGGCCCGAGGGCGTCCAGCGCCCTCGCTGGAATGCGGACATGGACGCCGCATGAAAGGGCACCGCGGGCGCGGTCCACCCCGTTATGCTGAACAGATAGGTCATCCCTGCCGACAAGGGCTGTGCCGGCGTTTCGACCAGGAAACCGTCGGGCACGACCCCGTACTCCAGATGGTCCACCTCGACGCAGGCCTCGCCGGGCACCCGGATGCGCCAGACCTCCTCGCCTTCCCCAGCCACCGAAGCTGCCGTGAGGCAGGGCAGCGTGCGCTCAACGGTGCCTTGGGCGACAGCCGTCAACACCGGTGCCTCGAGCGTGCCAGCGACCCGGACGAATCCGAGTTGCTGGCAGCTGCCGAGCGCAAGCGCCCCGACCAGCGATGCGAGGATCGCCGCCGTGCGCCTCACAGCCCCTTGACGATCCCCTCGACCATCTTCTTGGCGTCGGCGAACAGCATCATGGTGTTGTCGCGGAAGAAGAGCTCGTTCTCCACGCCCGCATAGCCCGCCGCCATGCCGCGTTTGACGAACAGGACGGTGCCGGCCTTTTCGACGTCCAGGATGGGCATGCCGTAGATGGCGCTGGTGGGGTCGGTCTTCGCCGCCGGGTTGGTGACGTCGTTGGCGCCGATGACAAAGGCGACATCGGCATTGGGGAAGTCGCTGTTGATCTCTTCCAGCTCGTGCACCTCGTCAT
>CAMCIP010000031.1 GCA_945874855.1 Brevundimonas vancanneytii | reverse complement strand
TCGATCCCCCGCTGCGCCAGTAGCTCCTCGACGTCTCGAAAACTGAGGGTGAACCTAAAGTACAGCCACACGGCATGGCGGATGACGTCCGCTGGAAATCGGTGACGCTTGAACGAAATCGGCTTCACGAAACATCATCTCCGTCAGCGGCCTATGCCGACTTTGCCGAAGACCGTTTTGCTTTGGCCTGCTGCCCCAAGCCACGCAACCGCGGCTCGGGAGTCCCTCTCAGCTGGGGGCCTCACCAACGCCGGAACTTGTTGCGCTCTTTGCCCGCAATCCGCTACCCCCGTCCTCGTTCTCCGGGGCCTGAAGCCCAGTCACTGGCGCGTTTGGAGAGACCAGTCTCCGTCAGGTCCAGGCTCGGTTGAGTTTCCCTGTTGTCGCGCGGTACGGATCGGAGGGGTCGGTTCACGACCGGCCGGCGCCCTGCAGACGGTCCGCCGACTGCCAGCACCGCCGCTCCGCATGGCGCGACGCTTCTGAGGCGGCGCGGGCTCGGGGGCGGTCTCAACCCGACGATCGCGCGCTCCCCGCACCGAGGGCCAGCAGAAGGCCAAGCTCGGCGTTCGCGCGATCGGTGTCAGCGACGATGAGGCCGCGTTCCGCTTCCGCCAGGGTCTGTTCCGCCAGCAGCACTTCGGAGAAATCTGCCAGACCGGCAGCGTGCCGCGCCCGCGCGAGCGACACCTCGTCGGTCGCGGCGACGCGCAGGTTTGCCTGCAGTTGTAGGCTGTCTTCCGCGCGGCGCAGGGCTTCCAGTTGCGTCTCGACCTCAGCGAAAGCGTCTCGGACGGCCTGCAGCCAAGCCTCGAGGGCGGCGCGCTCGCGCGCCGAGGCGGCATCCACCAGCGCCCCAAGCCGCCCTTGGTCGAACAGCACGCCGACCAGCCCCAGACCCAGCTCGGCGGTCTGACTTGAGGGGCTGAAGCGTGCGTCGGAAGCCGTCAGCACGGCCGTCAGGTTCAGCGCCGGGTAACGATCCGCCCGTGCAGCGAGCGCGTCGAGACCAGCGGCTTGCAGGCGCGCCGTGGCCGCACGCAGGTCCGGCCGCTCGACCACCATGGCGGCGGGTCCGATCAGTAGTTCGCGGGCACCGAAGTGCGGCAGGTCTCGGCTTCCGCCCGTATCGGCGTCAAGTGAGACCTGCCGACCAAGCAGGGCCTCAAGAGCGAGTATGCCTTGCCGTTCGGCGAGCTGAAGCCCGGGCAGCGCTGCGCGCGCCCGCTCAACGGCGGTGCGAGCTTGGGCGGTTTCAAGACCGCTTCCGAGACCGGCGGCCTCGCGCGCCGCGGCGAGCCCAAGCAGCGCCTCAGCCGCGGCGAGACTGCGCGCCGCGGCCGCCTGCTGGGCTTGGGCGGAGCGAATGGCGACGTACAGCCGGGCGGCGGAGATCCGCGCCCGCAGCCGGATGTCCTCAAGCTCGGCCTCGCTCTGCTGCACCCTGAGGACGGCGGCGACGCCTCGGGCCTCCAGTGCGCCAAAGGCATCGACGGGCAGGATGGCGTCAAGCCGGGCGAGGCTGGCCCCAACCGCAGCATCGCCGTCGGGCAGCGCGACGGACTGCTGTAGGCTGACCCCGATCCCCGGGCCCCGGGCCGCTGTGGCAACGCGGGCCAGCGCCGCGGCCTCCGCGAGACGGGCCTCGGCCACGGCGACGACGCCGACGTCGCCGGCGGTGCTCACCAGATCCGACAGGGTATGGTCGCCGCCCTTGGTCCACCAGTTCGCCTCCGTGGCGGTTGAGACGGCGATAGGCTCAGAAAAGGTGTCGGCCGGCAGCAGCGCCTGCGGCGGCATCAGCGTCGCCACCGGCGCGCAGGCACCCAGGCTGGCTGCAGCGAGCAGGCTGGCTGCGGCGAAAGGCCCCCTGCTCATCGCGCGCCGCCCCGAGCCGCGCGGGCCTCAATGAAGACATCTACCTGCTGGCCGACGAAGACCTGGGCCGTCCTGGACTCGAACGCATAGATCGCCTCGATCACTCGGGTATCGACGCGCTCGCCACCGCCGTTGAGATTGCGTTTCGGCTGGGCCTGGGGTTCGAAGCGGACGAAAACAAGACCGAAGCGTTGCGCGCCGTCGCCACGCAATGACGCCCGGGCCGGTGCCCCGGCAGCGACGCGGACCGCATCCTCCTCGTCAATCTGGGCCCGGACGTGAAGGGGCTCCACCGCCCCGAGCGTGAGCAACGGCGTCGCGCCGCCGGCGATCGCGTACTCGCCGGGGCGGACGTTCAGCCGCAGCACCCGCCCGGCAATGGGTGCCCTGATTGTCCGGAGTTCCAGTTCGGTCTCGAGGCGGCCGATTTCGGCGCGCGCCAGCGCCAGATCCGCCTCGGCGCGTCGAACGGCGAAGGCGGCTCGGTCGATCTGGTCGGCCGAGACCGCCCGCCGATCGGTGACGTCCGCGAACAGTCGGGCGCGGGCACGGGCATCTGCGAGGGTCACCTCTGCGACATCCGCTGCCGCCTGGGCGCGGCGCAGGTCAGCACTGATGGCCCGTGTATCGAGACGGAAGAGCGGCTGTCCCTCCACCACGTTGTCGCCGGCGCGGACGAGGACCTCACGTACGACGCCGGGCGTCTCTACCGAGACGGCGATGGCCTCGCTGCTCGGCTCGACCAGGCCGACCGCGGCGATCGCCTGCAGGTTGGCCGCCCCGGGCGAGGCCGGCGCTGCGACAGGCTCCGACGTCTGCGCGCTGGGCCGGTCGACCACGAGCACGGCGAACACGATCAACCCCGCGGCTGTCGCCGGCAGGGCGAGATTACGGAGAAGCTTGAGCGACCTGGTCATGACGGGCTCCGGGCAGGGGAGGCCCGGACGCCGGCAAGACGGCCGTCCTCCATTTCGTAGATGACATTCGCGAAGGGGAAGATGCGGTCGTCATGGGTGACGACCAAGACGGCGCTGTCGGGACTCGCCGCTGCGCCAGACAGCAGCTCCATGACCCGACGGCCCGCCGCGGCGTCCAGGGCCGCGGTCGGCTCGTCACAGACCACAAGAGCGGGGCCATGGACGAGGGCGCGGGCGATGGCGATACGCTGCTGCTGACCGCCGGACAGCTGGCGCGGCAGCTTGTCGAGGTGGTCCGCGAGACCCACCGACGCCAGCAGGTCGCGGGCTTTCTTCTGCGCCCGACTCCATGGCGCGCCGTCGGCAAGCAGCGGAATGGCGGCGTTCTCGGTGGCGGTCAGGGTCGGTACGAGGTTGTACTGCTGGAAGACGAAGCCGATGTTCCGCCGGCGGAAGCGCACCAGCCGGTCGCCCCTCAGGCGCTCCAGGCGCTCGCCCAGCACCTCGACGCTGCCGGAGGTGGGCGACAGCGTGCCCGAGAGGATCGACAGCACGGTCGTCTTGCCAGAGCCTGAGGGGCCGACGAGGAAGGTGATCTGGCCGAAGGCGAGATCCAGATCGACCCCGTGGAGGACGCGCAGGGTCTCGGCGCCGTTCGGGAAGTCCTTGATGATGCCGCGCAGCACGGCGGCGAAGCGTCCGCTCATGAGGCCTATCCCCTGAACACGATCGCCGGGTCGAGCCGCAGCACGCGCCGGATGCTGACCAGGGCCGACCCGATGACGATGGCGGCGACGAGCAGGGCCGCGCCGATCAGCACGTCCGGGCGGACGGAGAAGCCCCTCAGACCGGGATCCGAGCTGCCGAAGAAGACGAAGGCCGCAGTGCCGCCCACGCCGATGCCGTAGCCGATGAAGCCGACCACCAGCGCCTGGGCCAGCACCATCTGGACGATCTGGCTGTTGGTCACGCCGATGGCCTTGAGGGCCCCGAAGGTCTTCAGGTTCTCCGCCACGAACATCGCCAGCGTCAGGCCGGTGATGACGATGGCGACCACGACGCCGAGGGCGATGGCCACGCCGAACGAGATCGGGATGCCTGTGTTCTCGATGATGAAGCGGACGCCGGATGCGGCGAACTCGTTGCGCGTGAGCGCCTTGAGCCCTGTCTCGCGGCTGATGCGGGCGGCCAGGTCGGCGTGAGCCTCGCCTGGCGCGGCGCGCACCAGCACAAACGACAGCTTGTTGCGCTCGGGGGCCGTGATGGAGATGGCGTCGGTGTATTTGAGATAGACGGTCGGCAAGCCCGCAAAGGTGGTCAGGGTGCTGGTCAGGCCGCGGACCACGACGCGGTTGTCGTTGATCTCTGCCACCTCGCCGATCGGATCGCGTCCATCGGGCCAGATCAGGTTCAGCGTGTTGCGGTCAAGCACCGCCGAGTTCCGGCCGCTGAGCGCCGCCGCCGCCTCGGCGCGGTTCTCCAGCGGAAGGCCGACGAGGCTCTGGTTGTCCAGGCCGATGATCTGCACCGCGGCGAGCGCGCCCTCCCGCGTGGTCAGGGCCCCCTGGGCGCGGAAGTAGGGCACGGCCCAGGCGACCCCCTCGACCGATCGCACACGATAGAGCGCCTGGTCGGGAAGGGGCTGGCCCTGATCCGGCTGCTTCACCCGCGGGTCCATCACCCACACGTCGGCCTCGCGGACGTCCAGCACGGGATTGGCACCCCAGGTCAGCAGACCGGCGAAGATCGTCACCTGCTGGGTCATCAGCAGGGTGGCGAAGCCGATGCCGAACACGAGGCCGAGATACTTCACCCGGTCGCCAGCCAGCATTTTCAGCGCTAGTCGGGCGATCGACAGCACCGCCATGAGCCGCTCCCTGCTAAGGTACGCCTCCTGACGCGCCT
Organism: Brevundimonas vancanneytii; assembly: GCA_945874855.1. GTDB lineage: Bacteria > Pseudomonadota > Alphaproteobacteria > Caulobacterales > Caulobacteraceae > Brevundimonas > Brevundimonas vancanneytii_A. The sequence continues at coordinate 10,078 of CAMCIP010000031.1, read as the reverse complement.
AGGCCGTGAAAATATACACGGTGTTTTTTATTCACAAGGTGAAGCTTGCCATGGACCATGCGCCAAAGCGCCGCCCCGGGCGTCCACGTCAGGCGCTTGACGAGGGGGCGATGTTGGAGACTGCGTGGTCGGTGTTCCTCGCGCATGGCCTTGACGGCACGAGCATGGTGGCCGTCGCGCGCGCCGCTGGCGTAAGTAGGCTGGCGCTCTACCGCCGCTTTCCGTCAAAGGCGGCCCTTTTCGACGCGGCGATGCAGGCGCACGTCCAGCGGCTGGATCTGCCGCGGCGCTTGGCGCGGGATGCGCCGTTGCGGGATGTGCTGGTCGACTACGGCGTGCAGCTCATGACCTTTCTGACCAGCGACGAACTGGTCGAGCTGCAGACGCGCCTTATGGGCCAGATCCGGGCGCGACCTGAACTGGCGCGAGCCTTCTTTGACTCCGGGCCTGGCGGCGCGCGGGACGAGCTTGCCGGCCTGCTCGCCGACCGCGGGGCCAGTGAAGGGCTGTGGATCGACGATCCGGCGGAGGCCGCCGAGGCCCTGATGGGGCTGTGGATCGGGCTGAAGGTGCTCCGGGTGGAAATGGGTCTCGACGTCGAGGCGGTCCGCGCCTCCATCCCGACCCATGTCCGCCGAATGGTTGATCTGGCCTTTCGCGCATGGGCCGTTTCCACGTCAGCCTAATGGCCTGATCTTCCCCCGCAAATGCGGACGGGGTTAGGCCGCTCTGGGTTCGGCCTCGACAGGGTGCTCTGACAGGTAACCTGCCCCAGCTGGAAGCCGCCCTACCCTGGCCGAAAGCAGGCAACCGCGATCGCCCATGCGGTCGCCGCCTCAGCGCGGAAACGGCGAAGAGTGGATCTGCTAATCAGGTGCCGCTGGACGTTGCAGGTATTGGGGATCGCCGCGGGGTAGTGAGAAATTTCCGGGCTGAGGCTCGGGATTTGAACCGCTGCGGCTGATGACCTGCCCCAGCGCCTACCCACGACGAACCCACGCTACGGCAGCTTTCCGCCCACCGCGCCCGCGGACCCGGGCCAGAGTGGCTCTGAAAAGGTGGTGCCGCTTGCGTGACTCGAACACGCGACCCCCGCATTACGAATGCGGTGCTCTACCGGCTGAGCTAAAGCGGCCCGGTGCGGGGCCGAGGGGGCCGTCCGCGCGAGCCCGGGGGTTTACACGGGCGGCAGGGCCTTGCCAAGCCGGGCCAGCAGGGCCGCCTCGTCGGGGCGGTGGGCGATGCGGACCTCGGCGAATCCCAGGCCCTCGAGCGGCCGCGCGGCCGCGGGGGAGATGGCGCAGACCAGCCGGCCGGCCGGGGCGTCCGGCGTCAGGGTCCCGGCGATGACGCGCGCGGCCCGCGGCGAGTGGACCAGGACAGCGTCGAACCCGGGCGGCGGGGCGCCGACCGTCGGCACGGTCTCATAGACGGGCAGGGGCAGCACCGGCCCCGTCTCACCCACCGCCGCGGCGAGGTCGAAGGCGGTCTCCGCCGCGCAGGGCCACAGGATCGGTCCGGCGGGTCGGGTCGCGACGATCAGGGCGGCGAGATCGCGCCCGTCCCCGGCCGCGGACCGCACGTCCTGGTAGCCGGCGGCCCGGGCGGCCTCCGCCGTCGCGTCGCCGACAGCGAAACAGGGGACCGCACGCGGGGACTCCTGCCGGGCGAAGGCGGCGACCGCATTGGCGCTGGTGAAGGCCAGGGCGGCCCAGGCGTCGGGAACTGCCGGGGTCAGGTCGCGCACCTCCAGCACGGGGGCGACGACCGGCTGGTGGCCCAGGGCCGTCAGGGCCGCGGCCGTGCGGGCGGCGCCCGGCTCGGCGCGGGTCACCCAGACCCGCATGGTCAGGCCAGGAGGTCGGCGCCGACCTCGGCCCGGACCTCGTCGCCCACCGTCCTGCCGAGATCCCCGGCCCCGGCCATGTCGGCGACCGGCCGCGACGCGACGCGACGGACGCGCCGGACCCCGTCGGGCGACAGCCATTCACAGGTGAGGGTCAGCATCCCGGCGTCGTCGAACACGGCATGGGCGGCCACGGCCGTGCGGCACGACCCTTCGAGCACCAGCATGGCCCCGCGCTCGGCCGCGACCGCCAGGGCGGTGGGGCGGTGATCCTGGGCCTTGAGCCATGGCTCATCGGCGCGGTCCGCCCGGCTCTGCAGGGCCAGGGCGCCCTGTCCGGGGGCAGGCAGAAAGGCATCGAGGTCCAGCCGCTCGTGGATGGCGGCGGCCAGCCCCAGCCGCGACAGGCCGGCGGCGGCCAGCAGAATGGCGTCGAAGTCGCCCTCCTCGAGGCGCCGCATCCGGGTGTCGACATTGCCGCGCAGCATTTCGATCTGCAGGTCGGGCCGAAGCGCCAGGGACTGGGCCTGTCGACGCAGCGAGGCGGTCCCGAGACGCGCGCCCTGCGGCAGGTCGATCAGGCGCCGGGCCGCATGACCCAGAAAGGCGTCGCGCGCGTCCTCGCGCTGCGGCACGGCGGCGACGACCAGGCCTTCGGGCATGTCGGCCGGGACGTCCTTCATGGAATGGACGGCCATGTCGATGCGGCCGTCCATCAGCGCCTCTTCCAGTTCGCGCGTGAACAGGGCCTTGCCGCCGATCTCCATCAGCCGGCGGTCCTGGACGCGATCGCCCTCGGTGACGATGGGCACCAGCTCGGCGAAGTCGGCTTCCTGACCGGGTGCGGCCCCGAGGGTGCGGGCCACGGCGTCGCGGACGTGGCCGGACTGGGCCAGGGCCAGGCGGCTCTTCCGCGTGCCGATGCGAACGGGTCGTCGATCCATGGACGTTGCGCGCCTCCCCCCGGGCCTCTAACTCGGACCCATGCGTCAGAGCCCGGACTATAGCAGGGGGTCGGACCCGGCAACCGCGGCGCTGACGGTTCTGGGGCTGGAAACCAGCTGCGACGAAACCGCCGCGGCGGTCGTCCGCCTGGCCGCCGACGGCGGGGTCGAGGTGCTGTCCTCCGTGGTCCACAGCCAGATCGACGATCATGCCGCCTATGGCGGGGTGGTGCCCGAGATCGCGGCCCGCAGCCATGTGGAGGCCATCGACGGCGTGGTGCGACGCGCCCTGGCCGGTTCCGGTCTGGACTGGTCGGGACTGGACGGGGTTGCGGCCACCGCCGGACCTGGCCTGATCGGCGGGGTCATGGTGGGGCTGAGCTACGCCAAGGCCGTGGCCCTGGCCCGTGGCCTGCCGCTGGTGGCGGTCAATCATCTGGAGGGCCATGCCGTATCGGCCCGTCTGAGCGAGCCGGTGGCCTATCCCTTCCTGCTGCTGCTGGTCTCGGGCGGCCATTGCCAGCTGCTGGACGTGCGCGGCGTCGGACAGGTGCGGCGGCTGGGGGCGACGATCGACGACGCCGCCGGCGAGGCCTTCGACAAGATCGCCAAGTCCCTGGGCCTCGGCTATCCGGGCGGCCCGGCCCTGGAGCGGGCGGCGGCAGGCGGCAATCCGGACCGGTTCGCCCTTCCGCGCGCGCTGCTGGGCCGCAAGGACTGCGACTTCTCCTTCTCGGGCCTGAAGACGGCGGCGGCCCGCATCGCCCAGACCCTGACAGCAGACGCCGACCGTGCCGACCTGGCTGCGGCGGTCCAGGCCGCCATCGTGCGCCAGCTGGTCGAGCGGTCGGGCCGGGCCATGGAGGCCTGGGCAGAGGCCGCGCCCGCCGGTGTCGACCGGGCCTTTGTCGTGGCGGGCGGGGTGGCGGCCAACCGCGCGGTTCGGACCGGGCTGGAGCAGGCGGCGGCCAGCCGCGGGTTCCGGTTCCTCGCCCCGCCTCTGGCCTATTGCACGGACAATGCCGCCATGATCGCCCTGGCGGGGGCCGAGCGGCTGGCCCTGGGCCTGACCTCGCCCCTGGACGTCGCGGCGCGGCCACGGTGGCCGCTGGACGAGGCGACCGCGCTGTCCGACCCTATCCACCCGGCGGGCCGCAAGGGCGCCAAGGCCTGAGGAGGCAGTCATGCGGTTCGCGACGGCGGGGGTGATCGGCGGCGGCGCCTGGGGCACAGCCCTGGCCCAGGTGTGTGCCCGGGCCGGGCTGGCGGTGACCTTGCAGGCGCGCGAGGCCGAGGTGGTCGAGAGCGTCAATGCCGCCCATGAGAACGCCGCCTTCCTGCCCGGCGTGGCGCTGGATCCCGCCATCCGGGCGACCGGCGACATGGCCGATCTGGCGGCGTGCGACCTGATCCTGGCCGTGCCGCCGGCCCAGCACCTGCGGACCACATTGACCGCCTTCGCCTCCCATGCCCGGCCGGGTGTGCCCGTGGTGCTGTGCGCCAAGGGGGTGGAGCGCGGCTCCCTGGCCCTGATGACCGATGTGCTCGCCCAGGTCCTGCCCGAGGCCCCGGCGGCGGTGCTGTCGGGCCCCAGTTTCGCGGCCGAGGTGGCGCGCGGCCTGCCGACGGCCGTCACCCTGGCCTGCGCCGACGCCGCCCTCGGCGAGGCGCTGATGCAGGCGCTGTCCTCGCCCGCCTTCCGCCCCTATCTGGCCGACGACCTGATCGGGGCCGAGGTCGGCGGGGCGGTCAAGAATGTGCTGGCGATCGCCTGCGGCGTGTCGGAGGGCATGATTCTGGGCCGCAGCGCCCATGCCGCCCTGATCACCCGCGGCTTTGTGGAGATGACCCGTCTGGGCGTGGCCCTGGGCGGACGGGCCGAGACGGTGGCGGGCCTGTGCGGCCTCGGCGACCTGGTCCTGACCTGCTCCAGCCCCCAGTCGCGCAATATGAGCCTGGGCCTCGCCCTCGGTCAGGGCCAGACGGTGGAACAGGCGCTGGCGGGCAAGCGCAGCGTGGCCGAGGGTCTGGAAAGTGCGCCGGCGGTGCGCAGCCTGGCCCGCCTTCTCGATGTCGACATGCCGATCTGCGTCGCCGTGGACCGGCTGCTGTGCGGCGAAACCACGGCGGCCGAAGCCATCGAGGACCTGCTTTCGCGCCCGCTGAAGGTCGAGCGGGCGTGAGCGAGGCCGCGCCTCCGCCCGAAGCGCGCGCCCGCGTGTGGAAGACGCCTGCGGGCGTGGCCCTGTGTGCCGAGACCGATCTGGCCGACCCCGGCGCGCGCAGCCTGGTGCTGCAGATCGGCGAGGCCTTTTTCCACGGCTTTCTGGTGCGCCGGGACGGCGCGGTGGCGGGATGGGTGGACCGCTGTCCCCATGCCGGTCACCCGCTGGCGCTCGAACTGGATCGCTATCTGACGCCGGACGGGTCGCTGATCCTGTGCGGCTGGCACGGGGCCGTGTTCGAGCCGCTGACCGGCCTGTGCGTGGGCGGCCCCTGCGCCGGCGGTCGGCTGACCCCCTGGCCCGTCGAGGTCAGGGACGGAATCGTGCGTACGGCCTAGCGTTTCAGCCGCTTCGCATTGTCGACGGCGGCGCGGTGCAGGGGGGCCAGGGCGTCGGCCTGGGCCTTGAGCAGGCGGGTGTTGGCGGCCAGGGCCTGGCCCGCGGCGCGGCTCCACCAGCCCAGGGCCCAGGTCATCTGGATGGCCGCCGCCGCCGGGCTGGAAGCCGAGGACATGGCCGCCAGCGCCCGCGAGGCGGTCTCGGCCTCCGCGGCCGCGTCGCGGCCCATCGTCGTCATGACGTCGGAAAGGGCCCGACCGGCGACGACCGCCGAGGCCGACAGGGCCTCGACCTTTTCGGTGCCCATCAGGGCCAGTTCCTTCAGATCGGCACGCATCGGGTCGGCCAGACCCTGGGCCATGATCTCCAGCCGCGCGGCGATGACGTCACCCGAGGCGCGCATCATCTCGCCCCCGTCCAGGGCCGTGCCGGCGGCGGTGCGGGTGTTGCGCGCCATGCGGCGGCCGGTCTTCACGACGTGATCGAACTGGGTCATGCGACGGCCATGGGCCCCAATCACGTCCGCGGCAAGGCCTCAGCCGCGAACTCCGCCACGTCCTTCAGCAGGGCCGGAACGGCGGCGTCGATGATGGTGCGGCCATGTTCCGGCGACGCCAGGGTCGGGTCCGAGCCGATGCGGCCGTCCGGAAAGCGCGCGCGATAGTCGAGGGCGTCGCGGATCGGGCCGGTCGGGGCGATGCGGGGCGTCATCTCCGGCGCGGTCTTGATGCGGTCCGGCCAGGCGGCCTGGGTCACGGCGATCTCGGACGGGGTGGCGTGCATGCCGTGGCCGGTCGGAAACAGGCGGTTGCACAGCGGGGTCACGCCGGGCAGGTCCCACCAGTTCCTGAGCTTCAGCATGAACTCCGGCCGGTCGGCGGCATAGGACCAGTCGGCATAGAGCTCCGAGAAGGTCGCCTCGATGGTCGACACATTGCCGCCGTGGCCGTTCAGGAAATAGATCCGCTCGAACCCGTGCCGGTTCAGCGAATGCACCCAGTCGGTGATGGCCGCCATGAAGGTGGAGGGGCGCAGGGAGATGGTGCCGGCGAAGGCCAGATGGTGCTGGGCCATGCCGATGTTGAAGGTCGGCGCGACGATCAGGCTCTCGTCGGCCTTCTCCGCCGCATGGGCGATGATCTCCGGGCACATCCAGTCGGTGCCCAGCAGACCTGTCGGCCCGTGCTGCTCGTTGGAGCCGATGGGCACGACGACCGTCTTCGTGGTCTTCAGCCGCGCGTCGATCTCGGGCCAGGAGGAGAAGTGGATCAGCATGGGGCGCTCCGGAAACTGACCGTTTTCTAGACCCGTGCGCGCCCGCTTCCAACCGTCCGCTTGACCGCGCCCGCGCGGGCGGCGAGGTGGGGGTATGGTCGCACCGGTCACGAAGCGCGCAGCAAGGACGCCCAGGCGGGCCCCGCGCCCCCTGGGCTGGCCGCCCGACGCGGATCGGGTCGAAACCATCTTCGAGCGGCTGTCCGCTGTCATGCCTGAGCCGAAGACGGAACTGACCTTCACCGACCCCTATACATTGACCGTCGCGGTCGCCCTGTCGGCCCAGGCCACGGACGTCGCAGTGAACAAGGCCACCGCCAGACTGTTCGCCGTGGCCGACACACCGGAGAAGATGCTGGCGCTGGGGGAGGAAGGCCTGATCCCCTTCATCGCCTCCATCGGCCTGTACCGGAACAAGGCGAAGAACGTCATCGCCCTCAGCCGCCTGGTGCTGGAGCGGCACGGCGGGGAGTTCCCCCTGAACCGCGCCGACCTGCAGGCCCTGCCGGGCGTGGGCCGCAAGACCGCCAGCGTGGTGCTGAACGAACTGGGCATAGAGCCCGCCATCGCCGTGGATACCCATGTGTTCCGCGTCGCGCACCGGCTGGGTCTGGCCAATGCCGCCACGCCGGACAAGGTCGAGGCCCAGCTGCATCAGGTCGTGCCCCGGCCCTGGCTGCCCAAGGCCCACCATTGGCTGATCCTGCACGGCCGCTATGTCTGTCTGGCGCGCAAGCCGAGGTGCGAGGCCTGCGTGATCCGCGACCTATGTCCCTCTCGCGGCGATCTCGTCGCTTGAGGCGGGGGTCTTCGGCAGAGGCGGCAGGAGATACACCTCCGGCGGTTCGAGGATGACCTCGGACGGCCGCACCCTGACGTCGGGCACCACCACATAGACGCGGACCCGCGAGCCCTCAGGCGGCGGGTCTTCGGCCGGGCCCCGGCCTACGGAGACGGTCGGCCCGACGTAGAGGGGCAGGCCCGGTCCCACGTCGACCGCGACCACATGGCCCGTGCCGAACCGGAGATCGCCGATCGGCAGCCGGGGTCCGATGTAGGCGGGCCCGGTCTGGGCGCTGGCCGCCCCTGCGCCTGCCAGGGACAGGCCGAGAAGTGTGCCGCACATCACCGCTGGACGCATCGTCGCCCTCCATCCTTGGACGACCCTGCCATGGACCGACCGGCGGCGATACCGCGCTCAGAGTCGCCCCTTCACCGCCCGGGCGAAGGCCTCGCCCCTGTCGGGGGCCTGAAGCAGATACAGGTCCGGCTCGATCAGCTCGGCCTCCATCAGCAGCCAGCCGCCGTCCGGGCCGCGGGCCAGGTCGATGCGGGCGTAGAGCAGGTCTTCGTCGATGCCGGCCAGCACGGTCTCGGCCAGGACGAGGGCGTCCGGCGGCGGCGTCACCGCCTGATAGCGGCCGCCGAACTGGACCTGGATGCGGAAGTCGCCGGGGACCGGGGTCTTGTTCACCGCATGGCTGAAGCGGCGGTCGAAGAACAGCAGCGAGGTCTCCCCGTCGATCTCGATCGACGGCAGATAGGGCTGGATCAGGGCCGGGCCCTCGGGCGGGTCGGTCAGGGGCTCGCCCCGCGACAGGCGCAGGGTCTTCCACGCGCCGCCGGAAACGCGGGGCTTCACGACGACCACATCCGCGCCGAAGCGGTCGAAGGCGGCCTCCACATCGGCCTGGGTCGGGGCGTCGGACCAGACGGTCGTCGGGATCGGCACGCCGCGGTCGGCGAGGCGGCCGAGGTAGGATTTGTCGGAGTTCCACGCCAGCACGCCCGGCGGGTTCAGCAGGCGCACGCCCGCCCGGGCCCACTCCGCGCAGGCGGCGGTCCAGCGGGCATGGTCGCGGTGATAGCCCCAGGCCACGAGCGGCAGGACCAGCGGTGCCTCCGCCAGGGCCGCGCCATCGTCGACATGGGCGGTCCAGGGCTCGGATCGCGACGCGACGCCCTGGTTCTGCAGCGCCGCCTGCAACCGCGCCAACACCTGGGGCCATTGGCCGGAGTAGGAGGGATCGGCGGGGTCAGGGGTCAGCAGGACAGGGTTCATGTCCCCGTCATGACGCGGCCGACAGGGCGGCGCAATCGCCACCCAGGGCCTGCGCCCCGGGGCCGGCCCGGTAGCCGAGCTCGCGGTTGTCCCCCCTGGCGACCAGATAGGTCAGGCGCGACGCCTCGTCCGCGCCCGCGTCCAGAACCCAGGCCTCGACCGGCCCGTCCGGCGTAGCCACGGTTTCTGTCCCCGTGACGCGCACGGTGAAGCGGCCAAACCCCTTGTCGTATTGCCAGTAGGGCAGGGAGAAGGCCGCGCCCTCGGCCAAGGGAAGTGCCGCGAAGGTCAGGCCAAACAGATTGCCGTCCCAGACCGGTCCGGTCAGTGGCACGTCGATGGGCGCCACCACGCCCCCTTCGCGCCGTTCGCCAACGATCCGGTCATCCAGATAGCGGACCTGGACATGGGTCTCGCCGTTCCGGACGTTCACCAGACTGAGGGGACGAAGCGTGGCGGGGTCCAGCAGAAACTCGTCGCGCATGTCCAGGCTGCCGCCGCCGACGGACTGATGCACCACTACCTTCAGGGCGACGCCACCCTCGTGCGGGACCCGCTCTATCGTCTGCCAGGTCAGCCCGATCGGCCGGGACTGATCCCCCCGGGTCATCGTCAGGGTGTAGCAGGCAGCCTGATCGGCCAGCCGCGCGCCCTCGGGCTTGACCACAGGATCCTGGGCAAGGAGGGCGAGGATGAGAGAGAGCATGTGACAACGACCCCGGGGGATAGAACCGGCCAAGCAAGAAGATCGGACAGGCCGCCAGGCAAGTTAAGCTTCGGCAATACTGGTCCCCGACGGCCAGACGGGCTAAGGGCCGCGCCATGACCCAGACCCCCTCCCCCGCCCGCTTCGACATCTGCGCCGTCGGCAACGCCATCGTCGACGTTCTGGCCCCCTGCGAGCCCGCCTTCCTCGAGGCCAATGGCCTGACGGCGGGATCGATGCAGCTGGTCGACGCGGCCCAGAGCGCGGCCCTGTACGCGCTCATGGCGGCGGGCGTCGAGGCCTCGGGTGGCTCGGCCGGCAATACGGTGGCGGGCGTCGGCTCCTTCGGCGGGCGCGCCGCCTATGTCGGCAAGGTGGCCGACGATCAGCTGGGCGGGGTCTTCGCCCATGATGTGCGCGCCGCCGGGGTGCATTTCGACGTCGCGCCCCTGGTCGGCGGGGCCGAGGCCGGCCTGGGCACCGGTCGTTGTCTGATCAATGTGACCCCCGACGGCCAGCGCACCATGTGCACCTTCCTGGGCGCCGCCAACCAGTTGACGGTCGCCGACGTCGACGCCGCCCTGATCGGCGACAGCGCCCTGGTCTATCTGGAAGGCTATCTGTTCGATCCGGCCCCCGGTCGGGCCGCGTTCGAGGCCGCCGCCGCCGCCGCCCATGAGG
>CAMCIP010000030.1 GCA_945874855.1 Brevundimonas vancanneytii | reverse complement strand
ATGTGCTGAAGGTCTATGCCGAGCAGATCATCGGCGCGGCGCCGACCCGGGCCCTGCTGCTGGACTGTTCGACCATCGACGTCGACACGGCCCGCAAGGTGGCGGGTCTCGCCCGGGAGGCCGGCTACGCCTTCGCCGATGCCCCGGTGTCAGGCGGGACCATGGCGGCGGACGCCGGGACCCTGGCCTTCATGGTCGGCTGCGACGAGCCGGATTTCGCCCGCATCGAGGCGGCGCTGGAGTCCATGAGCCGCGCCACCTTCCGCGCCGGCGACCACGGGGCAGGGCAGGCAGCCAAGATCTGCAACAACATGATCCTGGGCATCACCATGCTGGGCACCTGCGAAGCCATCGGCCTGGCCGAGAAGCTGGGTCTGGATCCGGTGAAGATGTTCGAGATCGTGTCCAAGGCCTCGGGCCAGAGCTGGAGCGTCACCAGCTACTATCCCTGGCCGGGGCCGGTGCCGGCCGCGCCGTCGAACCGGAACTATGAGGGCGGCTTCGCCACCGCGATGATGCTCAAGGATCTGAAGCTGGCCCAGGAGGCGGCGGCCAGGGCGGGCGCCTCGACCCCCCTGGGGGCCCAGACCGAGGCCCTGTTCCAGATGTTCGACGGGCTCGGCTACGGCGGCCGCGACTTCTCGGCCATACTGCAGATGCTGCGGGGCAGGCTGCACGATCTGGCCCCGAACTGATCTCACCTCGAAAGAAGCTTCTGAGACTGGTTCTCAATCAGGGGGTTGCGACCATTTAACGACCCGGGCCGATAGACTTTTGCCGATCGGCCGCGCAAAACCGGGTCATTCCGATCACTGCGGGATTGCCGGATTGTTCGACTATCAGACCGCCTTCCGAACCGCCGTTGCGCAGGTTCAGTCCGAGGGGCGCTATCGCGTCTTTGCCGACCTGAAGCGCGTGCGCGGCCGGTTCCCCTGCGCGGTGCGCCGGCGTGCGGACGGGACTGAGCAGGAGGTCGTGGTCTGGTGCTCCAACGACTATCTCGGCATGGGCCAGCATCCGTCGGTCCTGCAGGCCATGCAGGACGAGATCGATCAGGCGGGCGCCGGTGCCGGGGGCACGCGCAACATCTCCGGCACCACCCGCTCGGCCGTCGACCTGGAAGCCGAGCTGGCTGACTGGCACCACAAGGAGGCGGCCCTGCTGTTCACCTCGGGCTATGTGGCCAATGAGGCGACGCTGACGACGCTGCAGCGCATCCTGCCGGGGCTGATCATCTTCTCCGACAGCCTGAACCACGCGTCGATGATCGCCGGCATCCGCAACGGCGGCTGCGAGCGGCACGTCTTCCTGCACAACGACCTGGCCCATCTGGAGACGCTGCTGAAGGCCGCGCCGGCCGATGCACCCAAGCTGATCGCCTTCGAGAGCGTCTATTCGATGGACGGCGACATCGCCGACCTGAAGGGCACGATCGACCTGGCCAGGAAGTACAACGCCCTGACCTATCTCGACGAGGTTCATGCCGTCGGCCTCTACGGGCCGCGCGGTGCCGGCATCGCCGAGCGCGATGGCGTGCTGGACGGCATCGACATCATCGAGTGCACCCTGGGCAAGGCCGTGGGCGTCATGGGCGGCTACATCGCCGCCGACGCCGTGATCGTGGACGCGATCCGCAGCTGGGCCGCGGGCTTCATCTTCACCACCAGCCTGCCGCCGGCCCTGACCGCCGGTGCCCTGGCCTCGGTGCGGCACCTCAAGGCCCATCCGGAACTGCGCGAGGCCCATCAGGCGCGGGCCGCCGAGCTGAAGGCGCGGTTTGCGGCGGCGGGCATCCCCGTCATGCCGTCCGAGAGTCACATCGTGCCGGTGTTCGTCGGCGATCCGGTCCACACCAAGATGATCTCGGACCTGCTGCTGGAAGAGCACGGCATCTATGTCCAGCCGATCAACTATCCCACCGTGCCCAAGGGGACGGAGCGGCTGCGGTTCACGCCCTCGCCCGACCACGACGACGGGATGATGGACGATCTGGTGCGCGCCATGGACCGGCTGTGGACCCGCTGCAACGTCGCCCGGATGCCGGCCGCGGCGTAAATGCCCGTCCATCGTTCGCGTTTGCAAATGTTGCGGCCGTGAAATCTCATTGAAGCCGGCGTGCGGGACGAAGGGGCTCTATTGGAGCCTCGACATGAAGACTGCTGCCCTCCTCCTCGCCCTTGTCATTTTCACCGCCTTGTCCGGGACGGCATCTGCCCAGTCGATCCGGGGCGGCCCCCCGCCGCTTGAGATCATCGGCGACCGGATGAGCGTTGACATCGGTCGGCGTCAGGGCGCGCCGCTCGTGCCTGTCATGATCAATGGGCAGGGTCCGTTCCATCTCATTCTGGATACGGGCGCGGCGCCTCAGGTCGTGCTGAGTCCGGAGATCATTCAGCAGTTGAACCTTGAGCCCGTGGGGATGGCTCTCATCGGGGATCCAACGGGGAACTCCCCGCAGGAGGCAGCCATCTACGGGAACCTTAGGCTCGAGATCGGCGAGATCACCTTTGAGCAGGTCTCGGCCATCGAGAATGGCGCTTTGGGGATCGATGGAGTCATCGGGGCCGGTCTGTTCGACACGTTCCGCGTCAATCTGGACTTCGCGCAGAACCGACTTTCCTTCGACCGTATTGCCTTGCCCGAACCGGACGGCGAGACGGTGCACGACTTCCGTCTGGATCGTGGACTCATCATGGTCGACCTTTCGGTCGGCGAGGTCCGGGTGCCCGCGCATGTCGACATCGGTCAGTCGGTATCGCCCCTGATCATGCCAGAGGCGCTCGCTCTTTCGCTTCCCCGGATAGGTGAACCGCGAAAGGTTGGAACGGCGCGTACAGTCAGCAGCACCATGGATGTGATGGCCGTGGATCTCGCAGTCCCGGTCAGGCTCAACAATCAGATCCTGGGGATCACAACGGCTGCCTATCCCAGCCTGCTGAACGCGGCCAATCTCGGAGTGGGGGCGTTCGCGAGGAACGTTCTGACCCTGGACTATCCCAACCGTCGCCTTCAGATATCAACGCCACGCTAGAAGCACCGGACCGGGATTCACCTCCAGGCGCCAAACTTTCCGACCGTGCCCTGGACCTGCCGAAGGGGCCCCCGGATCGCTCCGGGGGCCTTTCTCGTTGCGGCGACGGTCTACCAGCGCCAGGCGTCGTGGACGGCTTCGATCACATAGCCGTCGAAGCGATCGACGAGGTAGAAGTTGTTGTCGACCAGGACCCACATAGCCCCGGCCGGGGGCCAAGGCAGGCCCCACTGGCCCGGGTTGGTGATCTCGTACCGCCAGAAGATCGACGGCAGATACTGACCCTCATAGTACTGCCGACCCCAATAGGACCGCGGGACGCTGTAGTAGCCATAGCCGGGCGAGAAGTAGAAGCCGATCCGGACGCCAGACCAGCCCTGGAAGTTGCGGTCATTGCGCCACCAGTCCCGCCGCTCATAGCGACGGCCCCAGTCACGGCGCCACGAGTCGCGGTTGAAGCGCTGACGGAACTCCCGATAGTCGCGGCGATCCTCCCGGCGGTCGAACCGGTCGTCGCGGCGATCGTCGCGCCGGTCGAAGCGGTCGTCACGCCGGTCATCACGACGGTCGTCACGCCGATCGCGGCGGTCGTCACGCGTGTCGGGCCACACCACGGGCGGATCGTCCCGACGATCGCGCCGGTCATCACGACGGTCGTCGCGCCGATCGCGGCGGTCGTCACGCCGGTCATCGCGCACCTCGGGCCGGGTCGGTGGCGTGGGGTCCACGACGGGACGGTCGGGACGGTCGGGTCTGTCCGGCCTGTCCGGGCGGTCGGGCCGGTCGGGAGTCACGGGACGATCCGGACGTGCGGGACGATCGGGACGCTGCTCGCCGCCGCCACCGCCACCGCCACCGCCGCCCCGGCGTTCTTCACGGGCTTCGCGGCGCGCCTCGCGGCGGTCCTCACGGACATCTGTCAGATCGCGGGGGCTGTCGGGGTCCTGGGCCAGGGCGGTCGCCGGCGCCATGGCCGGCAGGGCGAAGGCCGAAAGGGCGCTGAAGACCAGAAGGGTGCGTTTCATTCTCGTGGTTCCCGCACGCCCCTCTCGGGCGGCTCGAAGATCAGACTGAGGCCCGCAAGCTGAACCGCATATGAACCATGTCCCGACCAGATCCGGGCAAGAAAAAAAGGCCCCGCGACCTGCATCGCGGGGCCTTCGACGTTCCGGATCTGTGCGATCTACCAGACGTCGAACAGGATATCGGCGATGATGCCGGTGGCCAGGGCGACGAGCACGATGTCATTGTCCACGTGTACCCAGCGGTGGCCGCGCGGCGCGGCGTGCAGGCCGTAGAAGTAGGGGTCGCTCACGTAATAGCCGTGGTAGGCCGAGGGCAGATAGGCCCCCCGACGCCAGCTGTAGCCATAGTAGCGAGGCTCTACCCGATAGTAGCCGTGACCCGGCGCATACCAGTAGCCGTTGCGGGCCCCGCGATAGTCGCTGAAGTCGGACCGTCCCCGCCACCAGTCGCGGTTGTTGCGGTCCCAGCGCCGGTCGTTGCGGAAGTCCCGACGGTCGTCTCGACGTTCCTCGCGGAAGTCCCTGCGGTCGTCGTGCCGATCGTCACGGAAGTCGCGGCGGCTGTCATAGTCACCCTGACGGAAGTCGCGCCGGTCATCCCGACGCTCGCGACGGAAGTCGCCACGGTCGTCCCGGCGGTCCTCGCGAAAGTCGCGTCGGTCGTCGCGGCGCTCCTGACGGTCGCGGCGGGTCTGGGCTTCGGCGACCATGGGCACGGTCGTGGCGGACAGCACCACGGCGGCTATGGCGGCGCGGATCAAGGGGCTCATCTGCGGCCTTTCTGAAGCGACGGACGGGGCGACCCGCCCGGGATGGACGTTCAAGGGTCACGTCTGCCGCATGAACCCGCGCTGAACGTGGCGGTCAGGTTCGCCCGCTCGGGCCGTTGCATCGCCCGGCCCCGCTTCCCACCTCCGACCGCAGCAGGAGACCCCGCATGACCCGTCCGATCGAGCTCTGGTACTGGCCCACCCCCAATGGCTGGAAGGTCTCCATCGCCCTTGAGGAGATGGGCCTGCCCTATGCGCTCAAGCCTGTGAACATCGGCACGGGCGAGCAGTTCCAGCCGCAGTTCCAGGCCCTGAGCCCGAACGGCCGCATGCCCGCGATCGTCGACCCCGACGGTCCGGACGGACTGCCGCTGTCCATCTTCGAAAGCGGGGCGATCCTGCAATACCTCGGCGCCAAGTCGGGCCGCTTCTATCCCCGCGATGCGCGCGGCAAGGCAGAGGTGGACCAGTGGCTGTTCTGGCAGGTCGGCGGCCTCGGTCCCATGGCCGGCCAGACCCATCATTTCCGCCAGTACGCCCCGGCCCTGACGGCGGACCAGCGTCATCTGGCCTATGGGGTGCGCAGGTACACGGACGAGAGCAACCGGCTGTATGGCGTCCTGGATCGCCGGCTGGCGGACCGGGAGTTCGTGGCGGGTGACTATTCCATCGCCGACATGGCCATCTGGCCGTGGATCGTGCCTTATGCCCGCCAGGGCCAGGACCTGGCCGACTTCCCCCATGTGAAGCGCTGGTTCGAGGCCGTCGGTGCCCGGCCGGCCGTGCAGGCGGGGCGGGCCCTGGGTGCCGAGCTCGGCCGCGATCTGGCGCGGGCCGGACGCGAGGCCGACGCCTCGCGCGCCGTGCTGTTCGGACAGCGCGCCAGCCGCTGACCCATGGCCTGACGTTAATCAAGTCTTGAGACCGGATTTACAGTCGTTGAACGGTCTTCGGAGTATTCATCCGGCGTTTACAGAAAAGATTTCACCGCCCGCGCGCCATTAACTTTAACTTCAAACCGCGGGTATTTTATCGCCTGCAGGAGAGCGGGGCCAGAAAGGCCTCTGCCTGGAGGATGTGGTGATGATCGCGCAAGAACTGGCGCAGGACGCTGTGGAGATCGGTCAGGACGGCGCCCTGCCGCTGCCGACTCCGGACATGGACGGCGATCAGCTGTTCAAACTGGCCCTGATGTATTCGACCGGACAGGGCGGCTGCCCGATGGACCGGGTCTCGGCCCACATGATCTTCAACCTGGCCGCCATGAAGGGCTCGGTCGAGGCGCGCGAACACCGCCGGGAGCTGTCCCAGGAGATGGACCGCGAGGAGATCGGCGAAGCCCAGCGCGCCGCACGCCGCTGGATCGACGCCGGCACGACCGCCCTGGCGGCCTGAGGCCGCCGTCAGAACTGCTGATACTGGCCGTTGATCGAGTAGCTGAACCCGATCGGCATGGCATTGCGGACCTGGGTGAAGAAGTTGGCGATTTCGCCCAGCGTTGAACGCGGCACAAAGATGATGTCGCCCCGGCGCAGGGCAACTGGCAGACCCCGACGCGGGCGCAGGTCGATCGCCCGCATCATGGCACGACCCCCGGGCCCCCGCCGGATCAGCGCCACCTCTTGCGTCCGTGCGGTCGGCAGGAAGCCGCCCGCCTGGATCACGGCCTGATAAGCGTCGATGTCGCCGAACATCTCATAGACACCGGGCGTGCGCACCTCGCCGTCGACCCAGACCCGCACGGGGCCGGCCTGTTTCAGCGTTACCTCGACCACAGGGCGTACCAGCTGCCGGGCATAGGCGTCGCTGACGTCGCGCCCCAGCTCGGCCAGGGTCCGGTCCGCCGCCATGACCTGTCCGACCAGGGGCAGGGAGATCCGCCCGTCAGGTCCGACCTTGTGGGTGCGCGTCAACTCCGACGCCGTCGGCGTGGCCACCTCGACCTCGTCACCGGGATACAGCACATACTCCGGTTCCGCGTCGGTCCAGTCGGCGAAGGCGATGTCCAGGAACCCGGCCGCGGAGGGTGCGCGCGGCGGGGTCCCGCCGATCCGCGGCAGTCCCGTGCCGCCGCCGCAAGCCGTCAGCGGCAGGGCGGCGAGACCCAGGATCATCAGCCGTCGGCTCACGGGCATTCGCAGGATCTCGTGGCAGGACAGGGAAGGTTGAGGGCAGGGTGGCCCGACATGGGTAACCGATGGTTAACGCCGAGAGGCGAAGGCTTGCGCCCTGACGGCCTGTACAAGGATTCCCTCCCGCCCATGCGCACGACGGTCCCGGTCATCGCCCGACCGCGCTACGGCCTGATGGACGTGATCGGCCTGCTGTTCCGTGAATTCTGGATCATGCTGGTCGTCTTTCTGGCCATCGTCGCCCTGGGCACGGCCCTGGTCCTGACCACCAAAAAGACCTTCACCGCCACCGCCGGGGTCTATGCCGGGGTCGGTCAGGAATATGTCTATCAGCCGCGTGTCGGCACCGGAGAGCGCGGCCAGACGCCGGACGTCGAGGCCGTGGCCCAGGCCGAGGCCGAACTGCTGAACAGCCGCGTGGTCAAGGAGCGCACGGTCGACGTCCTCGGCGCGCGGGCCATTCTGGGGCCCGACGCCCGCGGCACGCCGGCCGAGATGCGCACGGCCGCAATCAAGGCGCTGGACGCCGGCCTGGCGGCCGGGGCCACGGCCGGCAGTGCGGTGATCCGCGTCACCTATGAGGCCGACGACTCCGAACGCGCGGCCGTCGTGCTGAACGCGGTGCTGGACCAGTATCTGATCCATCGGCGTGAGATCTTTGCGGATGCGACCGGACCGGCCCTGACGGCCCAGCGGCTGGCCTTCGAGGATGATCTGGCCGAGGCCGACGATGCCTACAGCCGCTTTCTCGAGACCGAGAACATCGGGGATTTCCCGGCGTTCAAGGCCTCTCTCGCCGCCACCTACCAGACCGTCTTCGCCGATCGGCTGTCGGTTCAGGCCCTCCTGAACCAGACCACCCAGAGACTGGCCACCCTGGAAGCCCAGCTGGCCGCGACCCCTCCCGAGATCGCCCTGCAGCAGGACCTGAACGTCTCGGCCCGGGACCAGGTCCTGCAGCTGCGCACCGAGAGGGAACAACTGCTGGCCCGCTACCTGCCCGACAGCCAGCCCATCCGCGACATCGAGGCCCGCATCGCCGGGCTGGAGACCTATGTCGACAGCGGGCAGGGGGTCGGGGTCAAGGAGGTCCGCACGGGTCCGAACCCGATCTGGGTGGAGACGGAGACGACGCGCATCACCACGCTCGCCGAGCGCGACTCCCTGCGCGCACGGCTGGCGGAGCTGGACCGGCAACTGGCCGAGCTGCGCGACGTCCAGACCCGCGTCATCACCCTTGAATCCCGCAACGCCACCCTGTCGGGCGACCGGGAAGTCCTGACCACCAGCGTGCGGGAGTTCCAGCAACGCGAGGCCCAGGCCCGTGCCGACGCCGGCCTGGTCAAGGCCGGAGCGGACGACGTGAGGGTGATCGAACGCGCCGCTGTGCCGCTCAGGGGGTCCAGCCTCAAGGTTCCGCTGCTGGCGGCCGTGATCCTGTTCGCCGGCTTCACCGCCCTGTGCGTCGGTCTGGTCCGGGTCTTTACGCGGCGCGGCTTTTCCACGCCGGCGTCGGTAGGCCGGACGCTGGACCTGCCCGTGCTGGCGACCGCCCCCCTCAAGGCCCGATGAGACCGCGGGCGTGTTAGCCTGAGGGCCGTGTCAACGCGTGCGCCCGATTCGATGATCGACCTGACGTCCGAGATGGCCGCGCTGTGGGCCGCGCTGGGCCCCGCTTCACCGCGCGGCGGGCGTATGGTGCTGGTCGTGGGCGCGCTGTCCGGCGAGGGCACATCGACGGTGGCGCGGGAGTATGCGCGGCTGGCGGCGGTACGTGCGCGCCGTCCGGTCTGGCTGATCGACGCAGATCTCGACCAGCCCGGCCAGCTGGAAGCGGTGGCCCAGGCGCCGGATCGGTTCGGGGCCCTGGGCAAGTCGGCCCTGGCCTCGCCGGACGGCAGCTGCTTCTTCGACGTGCGGCCGCCGCTGAAGAGCCGCGACGGCCGCATGGTCCCGCCGGCGCGCCTGCTGACGGCGCGGCCCTGTCTGGGCGGGCGTCTGTGGGTGGCGCGCTTCGCGGCTGAGACCCTGCGCACCGGCCAGCGCGCGGAGGCGGTCGCGGACCCGGCCTACTGGAACGCCCTGCGGCCTCACGCCGAGACCGTGGTCGTCGACTGTCCGGCGGCCGAGCGGGCCGACACAGTGCTGGCGCTCGCCCCTCTGGCCGACGCCGTGGTCATGGTGGTGGCGGCGGAATCGACGGGGGCCGTCGAGGCCTCGACCTTGCGCAACGACATCGAGGCGGTCGGGGGCCGGATCGCGGGCGTGGTGCTGAACCGGACGGCATGGCGCCCGCCGGGTTTCCTCAGGCAGCTGACCGGCTGACCCGGTCCAGTCGCGCGAGTTCCTGCGCCCCATAGAAGCGCGGCTCCAGCCCAGGCATCCACAGCAGCTTGCCGAGACCCCGCGCCGCCCGATCCATGGTGCGCGCCCGGGCTGGACTGCGGACCAGCCACAGGGCGGTCGAGACGGCGCTCCACAAGAGAGTCTGCACGGCCCCGATCGCCATCCAGCGCGCCACGCCGATCCAGTCACCGCGCCCCCGCGCGTCCTGGCTGGGGCCCTGGCCATAGGCGAAGGCGCGCTTCAGGGCATAGGCCATGGTGGCCCGGTGCGGCGGCGCGATCTCGGCGACCCAGGCCCCGGCCGCCCAGCCGAAACGCCCCCCGCGTGCCTTCAGCGCGGCGAACAGGGCGTCGTCCTCGCCTCCCAGCTGGTCCGCGGCGACGTCGAACGGCGCGGGACCGGGCAGGGCGGTGGCCCGCACGAGCAGGGCGTTGCCGCAGCCGAAGGGCTTGTCGATCAACTGGTCCCGATCCGGCCCGGCCCGGCCGAAGAAGGCGTCGAGGTGGGCGCGGGCCCAGGCGGGCGCGCCCTCGGCCACGCCGCGGATCGGGCCGAAGACGACGTCCGCCCCGGTCGTGGCACCGGCAGCCAGCAGCCCCGCGAGCCAGCCGGCTTCCGCCTCCTGGTCGTCATCCAGAAAGGCGATCAGCGGCGCGGCGGTCGCCGTCACGCCGGCGTTGCGCGCCGTCGCCACCCCCGGCCGGGGCGCGGCGACGGAGGTCAGGGCAAAGGGGCAGGCGGGCCTGAGCCGCGCCACTGTCGGGGCGGCGCTGCCCAGGGGATCATTGTCGACGACGACGATCTCCACGGTGCGCCCGCCCAGCCCCACCTGCCCGAAGGCCGATGCCAGCGCCCGCGCCAGCGCCTCCGGCCGCCGCAGGGTCGGGATCACGATCGCGACGTCCGGCGTCGCAGGGACGGCGGCGGCGCTCACACCCGCTCCGCGTAGAGGGCCGCGCGATACAGACGCAGGGCGAAGGCCCGGGCGGCCACCGGCGGCCAGTCGGCCAGGGCGAACCGCTTGATCCAGGGCCGCACGGCCTTCAGTCCGGGCGCCCGCTTCAACCGCCGGGCGGCGCGATAGCTGGGATAGGTCGAGACCACGGCGAAGTGGCGATCGACGACGCGAGCGAAATTGGCCGCTGACTGCTCGTACTTGCCAGCGAGCGCCGCGGCGTCGTCGAGGCCCATGTGGGTGGCGGGAATGTCGACGTGGCGGACCGGCCAGCGGCGCGCCACGCGCATGGCCCATTCCACATCCTCCCAGCCCCAGCCGACGAAGCCGGGGTCGAAGGCCTCGGCCTCGAAGACCTCGCGCCGAACCATCAGATTGGAGGTGTAGACGTATTTCTCCGGTGTTTGCGACCGCACCGCCGCGTCCAGACACTCCGAGCGCTCGGCCATGGCCCTGTGGACGGCGAACCGCGGCGCCTGCGAGGCCTGTTTCAGCGAGAAGCCGCCGAAGGCGACGGCCGGGTTTTCGTCGGCGATCAGGGCCAGCCAGCGCGCGAGAAAATCGGGCGAGTCCGGGCGCATGTCGGCGTCCAGAAACAGCAGGCGTCCGCCCCGCGCCGCCATGGCCAGGCGGTTGCGTCCCCGGGAACGGCCTTCATTGGCGGCCAGGGTCACCAGGCGGGCGGGAAGGCCCAGAGGACCCAGGGCAGCCTCGATCCGCTCCGTCAGCGCCGGATCGCCGCTGCCGTCGTCCAGCAGGACCAACTCCGCCCCCGTCGCCGGCGCGGCGACCAGGGCGGCCAAGAGGTCACAAGGATCATCCCGCAGGAAGGGGATCAACACCGACAGGGCCGGCGTCGCTTCGGCCCATGCCGGATTGTCGAAGATCCGTGCCCGGTCGCTCATGCCGTCGCCTCCGCTTCGGCCCGACGCACCCGTCGGCTGAGAACGACGTCGCGCACGCCGGCCGCGTTCAGGGTCAGGGCCAGGGCGGCATAGACGACCGCGCCCACGCCGGCGTCGAGGATCAGCTCGGGCACCCCGCCGATCGCCGGCAGGGCGGAAACCGCCAGGGCCATGCCTCCGGTCGCCACGCCGCAGCGGATCAGCGCCTCCCACGCCATGGGCAGGGGCAGGACCCGCCGCCCCAGAACCAGGGTGGCGATCAGGCCGGCACCGAAGCTGGCCGCCGTGGCCCAGGCCGCGCCGACCAGGCCGAACTGTGGCACGAGGATCAGGTTCAGCACGACGTTCAGTGTTGCTGGAACCGCCATGGCTCCCAGAAGGGCCGTGGTCTTGCGGCCCAGGGTGAAGGCCTGGCCGAAATAGTAGGCGGTCAGACCGTAGAGCAAGGCCGACAGAGCGATCCATGGCGTTACGGACGTGGCCGCGACCCGCAGCTCCTCGCCCAGCAGAACCTCGGCCAGGGGGCGCGCCACCAGGGCCACGCCCGCGGCGGCCGGCAGGCCGATCAGGAGGAAGGTCGACAGCTGCTCGCGCGCCGCCCCGACCAGCCGCTCGCGGCCGCCGCGTTCCAGCGCCATGACGAGGGCCGGCTGTCCCGCCGTGCCCAGCCAGATGAACAGGACGTCCAGGGTGCGGTTGGCGATCGAATAGCCCGCATGATAGGCGCCGACCGCCGCCTCATCGAGAAACAGCGCCAGCAGAAAGCGGTCGGTCGAGGCCAGAACCACGGTCAATGCCAGCGAGGCCGCGATCGGATAGCCATAGGCCGCATAGCCGCGCATCCGCGCGGGCTCCAGCCGCGCCCCGCGACCGCGCTTCAGCTCACCGGGCAGGACGAACGGCAGGACGAGCAGGGGCGCGAGGCCCAGTCCCAGCAGGGGCGCGGCGCCGCCCGCGCCGGCAAGGGCAAAGCCGACGCCGATGACCAGACTGAGCACGGTCACGATCATGTCCACCCCGGCCGAGGCGCTGACCCGGCCCTCGGCGCGCCGTCTTTCCTGCGCCAGCTTGACCAGGCAACGGATGGGGCACCCCAGCAGGCCGGCCGCGACCGCAACGCGGAACAGCGGATCGGCCGGCCACAGCCACACCACCAGAAGGACCAGGGGCACGAAGACGGCGCTGAGGATCAGGGCGGACCGATACAGGCCTGCGAAATGGCCGGCCATGTCGTCACCGGGCCGGGACGCGGCCCAGAAGCGGGCCATCGCCGCCTCAAGCCAGGTGAAGACCGCGACGTGAGCCAGGGTGAAGACGGCATAGGCGAGGGCGTACTGACCAAACTCTTCCGGCGACAGCAGGCGGGTGAACAGGACGATGGCCAGGAAGCCGACCACGCCCTGCACCACATTGGCGGGCAGATAGCCCCAGACGCCCTTCCAGAACATCTCAGCGCACCGCCTGCCGGTCGCCCAGCAGCACCGGCACGGTCACCAGCATGATCCAGAGGTCCAGCCAGAGCGACTGGCGCTCGACATAGTCCACGTCCAGCTGCACCCGGCGGCGCACGTCCTGGGTCGAGTGCAGGGGCCCGCGCGAGCCCTTGATGGCGGCCCAGCCGGTCATGCCCGGCTTGATCCGGTGGCGGTGGGCATAGTCCGAGACCAGGCGGGCGGACTCGATCTGACCGGTCTTCATGCCCACGGCGTGAGGGCGAGGGCCGACCAGGCTCATCTCGCCCTTCAGGACGTTCAGCAACTGCGGCAGCTCGTCCAGGCTGGTGGAGCGCAGGAAGCGGCCCAGCCGGGTGATGCGGTCGTCGTCCCGGGTCACCTGCCGGCTGGCCGTGGCGTCGGCCGTGGCGTGCTTCATGGTGCGGAATTTCCACACCACGATCTCTTCCTGGTTGAAGCCGTGGCGACGCTGGCGGAACAGGGCGGGCCCGGGGCTGTCGAGCTTCACGAGGGCGGCGATCAGCGCCATAAGCGGCAACAGGGCCAGACCGGCGATCCCGCCCACGACCAGGTCCTGCAGCCGCTTGTTGAAGGCACGGCGGTCATTGTCCTTGCGGCCGCTCAGAGGCGCGAGGCGGCTGTCCGCCAGCCGGGCAAGGGCCTCGGCCCGGTCCTCGGCCCGGACCGGATCGACCAGAAGGGTGACCTCATTCGGCAGCACGCCCAGACGCCCCATCAGATGGCGGACCCGTGACTCGGCCTTCGGATCTATGGCCACGACCACCCGATCGACGAAGGGAAGGATGCGATGGGTCAGCAGGGCCTCGGAGTCGCCGAGCACAGGCACGCCCTGGACGCTCGCATCATTACCTCGGAAACCACCCCCGATCTGTACGTTACCGCCACCGATCTGGCCGGACGCATCGACCGACGCGGTACCTCCCACAGTGATGTTGCGTCCTTCGATGGTAACACCGCCTCCGATGTCGGCGCTGCCGGCGGCATTTACACTCCCGTTGATCAGGGTCGTCTCGGTAGCGGAGATCGCAGCGGATCCGCCGGTCGATCCTCCGACGTTGACACCGGCCCCCTGTGCGAGCGTCACGTTCGTTCCGCCCACTTGGACAGTGCCACCCGCCATCCCAGCCGCACCCGAGGCGTCGACCTGACCGCGACCTGCGCCACTGGATCCGAGTTCGACCTCACCACCGCTGATCTGGATCTGACCACCGGTGCCATCGCTGTTCCGCGCGGAGAGGTTGCCGGTGTTCACGATGCGCCCTTGGGACCCCGCACTGAGGGTCAGGCGCCCCCCGTTGAAGTCGTAGCCGCTCGCGCGGACGATCCCGTCGTTCTTGATGGCAAGGGCGTAGACGTTTCCATGTGCCTTGAGTTCAGCGGCTGCCGCATTGATTTGGCCGGTATTTTCAATCCCCACCGCGGCACCGTAGCCTCCCGCCTGGACGGAGATTTTAGCCCCTCCCGCCTGATCAACAATGATGTCACCACCAGCACCGAAAGCCACCGTGCCCGCGGGCGCGGAGACCGAACCGGAATTTTGAAGGAAGTTACCAAGGAGAACGACATCGCCGCTCGAGCTCGAGATAGCCCCGTAGTTCACCACTCCCGGGGAACCCCGCTGCCGTCTCAGCCATTCCGCGCGACTTAAATCGCCAGGTCCGTAGGGTGCCGAAGTCGTGCGAAGGTAGCGATCGCTTCCACCATCAAGAAAATCCTCGTCGGAAACATCAAGAGTCGACATCGTCAACAGTCCGGCAACATCGACGATGCCACCTCCGTGCACGACGATCCCGTTTGGATTAACCACCGCGACCCCACCATTTTCGGCACGCAAGGTGCCGTAGATGGCCGTCGGATCCCCCGAAACGACCCGGTTCATCGTGAAGGCATTGCGACCCTGATTGATGTTGGTGATTTCGCCGCTCTGGATCGAGAAGCTCTGCCAGTTGATGATGGCGCGTTGGGAGAGGTTGTTGATGTCCAGCCTCGCGGAGTTCATCCCCTGGAAGTTGACGTTGCCGGCGACCACGTTCGCCCCCTGCGGATTCGCGCCCACCCGCACCGGGTAAAGGACGAGACCAGGGGTGAGCGTCACCAAAACCAGGACCTGAAACAGCAGGTTCCGGCGGAAAGAAGGAGCAATGGCTTTCATGGGTTT
>CAMCIP010000029.1 GCA_945874855.1 Brevundimonas vancanneytii | reverse complement strand
CCCCGTCCCGTCGCATCGGAGGGCCGCCTGGCCTGCGACCCTGGCGCGCGGCGGGAGCGGTTGGAGCGGGGTTTGTCGGACGGGGGTCCGTCGCTGTGCGCTTGTCATCCCCGCGAAAGCGGGGACGCGGCGCGAGCGTCAGGCCCCCTTCAACAAAGCCTCTGGGGGATCACCACGAGATGATCCCCGGCATGGGTCGAGGGGGATACTCGGACCGGTCCAGGAGATGTCGCAGAACATCCCTGCCCGCCGGAGGCGACCGCGGTAAGGCCCGATAACGGCCACCCGCCGCGCGGCTTCCGTCAAAACCACCCGCGCGGAGCGTCGGTCTTCGTCGAAACGGTTATGTCATCTGCTTCCGGGCGAAGGCCCGGCGCTCCGCCCGCCCTCCGATCCCCGCGCCCCCGGCGACGGGGCACCCGACTCTGGGCGACGCGTCGCCGCATTACGTCACCGTAACTTTCGCCGCCCCTGCGCCCTGATAGGGTCCGCGCCGACCCTTTCAGGAGCTTCGGCCATGATCCGCATCCGTCCTTTCCGCGCCGCCTTGCTGGCCGCCTCGGCCCTGGCCGTTCTGACCGCCGTGCCGGGGGCCGCCCAGGCCCAGGATGCGGCGGCCATCCAGGTGCCGCCGCTGGTCTACAGCCACCGCGAACTGCCCAACGGGCTGGACGTCTACGCCCTGCCCGATCCGACGGCCGGCACCGTCACGGTCCAGGTCTGGTACGACGTCGGCGGCAAGGACGATCCGGAGGGGCGCTCAGGCTTCGCCCACCTGTTCGAACACATCCTCAGCCGCAAGACGGTCAACATCGCCTACGGCCAGATCTCGACCTGGGTCGAGAATGCGGGCGGCACGCGCAACGCCTCCACCGGCCAGGACTTCACCAACTACTATGAGACCGTGCCGCCCGAATATCTGGAGACCATGCTCTGGACCCATGCCGAGCGCATGGCCCGCCCGGTGGTCGACCAGGACGTGTTCGACGCCGAGCGCTCCATCGTCAAGGAGGAGCTGCGCCAGCGCGTCTACGCCCCGCCCTATGGCCGGCTGGGCCGGTTCGTCATCGGCGACAACAGCTTCGACGAAAGCATCTATCGCCGCAGCGTGATCGGCTCGATCGAGGAACTGGACGCCGCCACCATCGACGACGCCCGCGCCTTCCACGAGGCCTACTACCGCCCCGCCACCGCCACCCTGATCGTCTCGGGCAATTTCGATCCGGCCCAGCTGGACCGCTGGGTCGACCAGTATTTCGGCGCCATTCCGAACCCGGATCGTCCCGTCCCCGTCTTCGTGCGCCCGGTCGAGACCCCGCGGACCCAGCCGCGCGACGTGGTCGCCTATGCCCCCAATGTGCCCCTGCCGGCCGTCGGCCGCATCTGGCCGGGCGTGCCGGCCGACCACCCCGATGCGGCGGCGCTGGACGTGCTGCAGGGCATCCTGTCGCGCGGCCAGAACAGCCGCCTGTACCAGCGCCTCGTCTACACCGACCAGCTGGCCACCGCCGCTTCCTTCGGCGCGGGCTCGCTGGAAGAGGACGGCTCAATCTCCGGCACCGTCATCGTCGCCCAGGGCAAGTCGCTGGAGGCGGCCGAGGCCGCCTATGACGCCGTGATCACCGAGATCCGCACCAATCCCGTTACCGCCGCCGAGCTGGACGAGGCCAAGATCGAGATCGTGGCCTCCGAGCTGCGCCAGCGCGAGACCGCTTCAGGCCGCGCCTTCATCCTGGGCCAGGCCCTGGTGGCCGTGGGCGACCCCACGGCCCCCGACGCCAATCTGGCCGCCGTCCAGGCCGTGACCGCCGACGACGTGCTGCGTGTCGCCCGCACCTGGCTGCGCGACGAGGCCGTGGTCCGGGTCCGATATCTCGACGAGAGCCAGCGCCCCGAAGGTGTGCCCGAAGACAGCTGGCGCAACCCCGCGCCCGTGCCGACCTTCGTCAGCGTCCCGCCCGCCGTCCTGGCGCCCAACTCCCTGCTGCCCGAGGGCCAGCGCATGGCCCCGCCCGCGCCCGGACCGGCCCGCGTCGCCGCCGTGCCCGCCGTGGCCGAGCGCACCCTGCCCAACGGCCTGCGGGTCATCGTCGCCCGCTCCACCGACCTGCCGATCATGAACGCCCAGCTGATCCTCGGCGGCGGCGCCTCGGGCGATCCGGCCGGGCGCATGGGTCTGGCCTCAGGAACGGCCAATCTGGCGCGCGAAGGTGCCGGCGGACGGACCGCGCCCCAGATCGCCGCCGCGCTCGAATCGCTCGGCGCCTCGATCGGGGCCGGGGCCGGCCTGGACTCCACCTCCGTCAGCCTGTCGGCGCCGATCGCCTCGCTGGACCGCGCCGGGCCGATTTTCGCCGACGTCGTCCTGCGCCCTGACTTCCCGGCCGCCGAACTGGAACGCCAGCGCACCCGCGGCATCAACGGCCTGCGCGTCGCCCTGCGCGACCCGGCCAACCTGGCCTCGGCCGCACTGAACCGGATGGTGTATGGTGCCGCCCCCTATGGCGCTCCGGCCGGCGGCACGGCCGAAAGCCTGGCGGCCATGACGCGTGAGGACGTGGTGGCTCACCACGCCCGCTGGTGGCGCCCGGACAACGCCGCCCTGGTCATCACCGGCGGCATGTCGCCCGAAGCCGCCTTCGCCTTTGCCGAGGCCACCTTCGGCGACTGGGCCCGCCCGGCCGGGCCCGTGCCTGTGGTCGCCGACCGCGCCGGCCCGGCCACGACGCCGCGAGTCCTGGTCATCGACATGCCCGCGGCCGGTCAGGCGGCGATCGCGGTCGCCCTGCGCGGCCCGGACCGCAAAGATCCGGCCTGGTATCCCATGGCCGTGGCCAATGCCGTCATCGGCGGCGGCAGCGGCGGGCATCTGTTCAATGAGATCCGCAACAAGCGCGGCCTCAGCTACGGGGCCTATTCCGGCCTCGGCACCCGCGCCGGCGGCACGGTGCTGGCGGCCACGACCCAGACCAAGAACGAGAGCGCCGTCGAGGTCGTGGGCCTGGTGCTGGCCCAGGTCGACCGTTTGACGACCGAGACCGTCACCGACCAGGCCGTCACCGACCGCGAAAGCTTTGTCCTGGGCGGCTTCTCGCGCGGGATCGAGACCACCGGCGGCCTCGGCGGCTTCATCGCCGACACCGTCGTCCTGGGCCTGCCCCTGTCGGAGATCGAGACCTATCCCGCCCGGCTGCGCGCCACCGACCCGGCCGCCGTCGGCGCCGTGGCGGACCGCTATCTGGGCCGCGGCCGGGCCCATGTGGTCGTGGTCGGCGACGCCGCCCAGTTCCTCGACGGCATGCGCGCCGTCTATCCGGACCTGGTGGTCATCAAGGCCGAGGACGTCGACCTCAACGCCGCCGACCTGGGTATCGACTGATGCGTCGCGCCGCCCTGGTATCCGCCGTGACGCTCGGGCTGGCGGCGTGCGCGCCGATCCTGGAGGCCCCGGCGGGACCCCTGTACGATCAAACGGTCTCGACCGCCGCGGCCTTCTGCGCGGCCCGGGCCTCCGGCGACGCCGGGGCGGTCGCCGACCTCTTCGTGCCCGAGGTCGCGGCCGCCCTGCGCGCCGAGGTGGCCGCCGGCCGCCCGTTGCCGCTCCACTCGGCAACGGCGGGCGGGCCGTGCACCGCCGGTCGCGCCTGGTATCTGGGCGGCTCGCGCCGCTTCGCCGAAGTGCGCCATGCGGGGGGCTCGGACGGCCTGGACCTCTGGCTGTCCGGACAGGGCCTGATCGACGATCTGGTCTATGGCGACGGCTCCGGCACACTGAGGCAACGCCTCGGCCTCCGCTCCGGCACGGTCCCGCCGCCGGCCAGCCTGTTCCGGCGTTAGCGGCCCGCGCGGAACGCCTTCACCGCCTCCACCGCCTTGCGCACCTCGCCCTCGATCGCGGCCCAGTCGCCCGCCTTGACGGCGGCGTCGGTGATCAGCTTCGACCCCATGCCGGCGGCGACGATGCCGCTGCCGAACCATCTGGCGATCGACGCCGGATCCGGATCGACCCCGCCGGTCGGCATGATCTTCGTCCACGGCATGGGCCCCTTCACCGCCTTGACGAAGTCCGGCCCGCCGACGCTGGCGCCCGGGAACAGCTTGACGATCTCGCAGCCCAGCTCATGGGCGCGGAGGATGTCCGTCACCGAACCGCAGCCGGGAAAATAGGCCGTCATGCGCCGGTTGCAGACCACCGCCACCTCCTCGACCAGCCCCGGGCTGACCACGAAGCGCGCACCCCGGTTCAGAAAGGTCGAGGCCGTGCCCGCGTCGATCACCGAGCCGATGCCCGGGATGACGTGCGGATCCGTCCGCTGCAGCTCGCGCGCCACCTCGCCGAACAGGTCCACCGCGAAGTCGCCGCGGTTGGTGAACTCCACCACCGGTGCCCCACCCCGGGCGCAGGCCCGGATCACATTGAGGCACACCTCGGGATCGGCATGGTAGAAGACCGGACAGACGCCCTGGGCCTCCAGGGCGGTCAGGACGGTCAGGCGATCGTGGGGCATGGGCTTCTTCTTCCGCTCATCCTGACACGGGCCGGGACCCGTCTTCCGGGCGACCGTCGTGTCCAGTGGTGGGATCTGCATATCCCAGACCGCCGGCTTCACGAAAGAACCGGGCCCCGGCTTTCGGCCGCGGGGGCGGACACTTGCTGTTTCGCCAGCGCGACCACCCGCCCCACCATGGCGCTCTCCGCATCCGCCAACGGGTCCAGCACAGTGAAATGGTTCAGCCCCTCCAGCACCTCGACCCGCGTCTCCACCCCCCGTGCGCCCCACAGGGAGGCCATGTCGCGCGACTGGCGCAGGAACTCCGGGCTCTCGTCGCCGCCGACCCAGCAGTCCAGCGTCGTGCCGCCGGGCGTGGAACCGTCCGGGGCCGGCCACGAGGTGATGCTCAGCGCCCGGGCCTCCATCTCGTCGAGGCCCAGGGCGAGGTTCAGCGAGGTCGGGATCAGCGGTGCCAGGTCGAACACGCCGCTGATGGCCAGGGCCGCCGACGCCCGCCCCTCGGACAGCATGGCCGCGGCCATATGCCCGCCGGCGGAGTGGCCGAACACCATCGGCCGCGCGCCCTGCCTCGATCCGGGCCGCGCCCGCACCGCCTCCACGGCCTCGCGCACCTGGGCGAGGATCCGTCCCAGCCGCACCGTGGGGGCCAGGTCATAGGACGGGATGGCCACGCTGACGCCTCGGGCCATCAGGGCCGGGGCCACCCAGCTGAACCCGCTGCGATCCAGCGCCTGCCAGTAGCCGCCGTGCAGGAAGACCGCCACCGGCGCGTCCCGGCCCACCTCGAACAGGTCGATGACCTCGCGCGGACCGGGCCCATAGCGCAGCTCCAGCGGCGGATGCGCCGCCCGCGCGGCCCCGGCATCGACCTGCCAGCGCTGCATGACAACGGCGTGGTCGGGCACCCGGGCGCGGTTGTTGTATTCGGCTTCGAGGTCCAGGGGGGGCTCCAGGGTAGGCAGCAGGCAGTAGGCAGTCAGGCGGCGCATGTCTCGACGATCGGGCGCGAACACCCTACTGCCTAACCCCGACTGCCGACTGCCGACTGCCTCACTCACGCGGAGCGTGCCCCATGATGACCGCCATCTTCGTCTTCATCAAATGCGAGCTGGGCCACGCCAATGACGTGGCCGCCGACGTCGTGGACCATGTGGACCATGTGTCGGAGGTCTATTCCACCTCGGGCCAGTACGACCTCCTGGCCAAGTTCAACCTGCCGAAGGACATGGACATCGGCACCTTCGTGACGAAGTCGGTCCAGACCCGGCCGCATATCCGCGACACCTTTACCGTCATCACCTTCTCGCCCTTCCTGCCGACGCGCTGAGGGCGCTTGCCTGACCCTGCGTCAGCCTGTCTGGATCGCGACATGACCGAGCTCGAACACTTCCGCACCGAAACCCGCGCCTGGCTGGAGGCCAATTGTCCGGCCGAGGTGCGCCGGCCCGCCGAGAGCGAGGACGAGGCCATATGGGGCGGCCGCAAGGCCACCTTCAAGACGCCGGCGCACAGGCGCTGGATGGAGGTCATGGGCGCACGGGGCTGGACCGCGCCGGAATGGCCGGTCGAATACGGCGGCGGCGGCCTGAGCCGTGAACAGGCCAAGGTGCTGCAGTCCGAGCTGAAGCGGATCGGGGCGCAGAGCCCCCTGCTGAGCTTCGGCGTCTGGATGCTGGGCCCGGCCCTGCTGCAGTTCGGCACCGAAGAGCAGAAGAAGCGGTTCCTGCCCGAGATCGTGCGCGGTGAGATCCGCTGGTGCCAGGGCTATTCCGAGCCGGGCGCCGGCTCCGACCTGGCCGGCCTCCAGACCCGGGCCGAGGACCGCGGCGACCACTGGATCGTCAACGGCCAGAAGGTCTGGACCTCCTATGCCGACAAGGCCGACTGGATCTTCTGTCTGGTCCGCACCGATCCGGAAGCGCCCAAACATCTGGGGATCAGCTTCGTGCTGTTCGACATGGCCACGCCGGGCGTGACGACCAAGCCGATCACCCTGATCAGCGGCAAGTCGCCCTTCTGCGAGACCTTCTTCGACGATGTGCGGGTGGAGAAGGAAAACCTCGTGGGGACGCTCAACCGCGGCTGGGACGTGGCCAAGGCCCTGCTGGCGCATGAGCGGACCATGATCGGCGCCATGGGCGAGGTCGGGGCCGGACGGCCGCTGGGCCAGGTGGCGACGGGGTCGATCGGCCTCGACGACCACGGCCGTCTGGATGAGCCCATGCTGCGCGCCCGCATCGCCGAGATGGAGGTCGACGCCGCCGCCTTCCGTCTGGCGCTGGAGCGCACGGGCGACCGGATGAAGGCGAAACAGGCCCATCCGGCCCTGGCGTCGATGCTGAAATACTATGGCTCGGAGCTGAACAAGCGCCGCCACGAACTGCTGATGGCGGCCGGCGGGTCCGATGCCCTGGAATGGGAGGGCGAGCGGTCGCGCGGCGGCACCGTGGCCCGCGACTGGCTGCGCACCAAGGCCAACTCCATCGAGGGCGGAACCAGCGAGGTCCAGCTGAACATACTCGCCAAGCACATCCTGCAACTGCCGGGGGCGTGAGAACCCCTCCGTCACGGCGCTGACGCGCCGCGCCACCTCCCCGTTCGCTGCGCGAACAGGGAGGAGACGGAAGCCGCAACGTCTCCTCCCCATCGCAGACGGGGAGGGGGACCACGAAGTGGTGGAGGGGCTCTGGCCGCGCCACCAACGGGAGACCGAGATGCCCCTGATCCTGACCGAAGAACAGACCATGCTGAAGGAGGCCGCCGACGGCTTCCTCGCCGGGCGGGCACCGATCGCGCATCTGCGCCAACTGCGCGACGATCGCGACCCCGACGGTGTGTCGCGCGAGCTGTGGCGGG
Source organism: Brevundimonas vancanneytii (assembly GCA_945874855.1). Taxonomy (GTDB): domain Bacteria; phylum Pseudomonadota; class Alphaproteobacteria; order Caulobacterales; family Caulobacteraceae; genus Brevundimonas; species Brevundimonas vancanneytii_A. Next base: position 7,806 of record CAMCIP010000029.1, on the reverse strand, counting down.
CCTTCGGCGAGATGGGGTTCGCCGGCGTGATCGTGCCCGAGGCCGACGGCGGCTCGGGTCTGGGCGCCGTTGAGGCGGGGGTGATCGCTGAAAGCCTCGGTCGCACCCTGACGCCTTCGCCCTTCATGGGTTCCTCCGTGCTGGCCGCCTCGGTGCTGACCGGCGCCGGGTCGCAGGCCCAGAAGGCGGCCTGGCTGGGGCGTCTGTCGGCGGGCGAGGCGATCCTGGCCCTGGCCGTGGACGAGGGCCCCAAGCATGCGCCGTCGCGCATCGCCACGACGGCGGAGCGCTCGGGCAACGGCTTCGTCCTGAACGGGGCCAAGGGCTTCGTGCTGGACGGCCATGTGGCCGACGCCCTGATCGTCGCGGCCCGCACCGAAGGCGGCCTGACCCTGTTCCTGATCGATCCGAAGGCCGCGGGCGTGGACATCGAGCGGACCGTCATGGTCGACGCCCATAACGCCGCCCGGGTCGTGCTGAGCGACGTGCGGGTCGACGCCGACGCCGTGATCGGGGCCGTGGACGGTGGTCAGGGCCCGCTGGACGCCGCCTTGACCCTGGGCCGCGCCTGCGCCGCCGCCTCGCTGGTGGGTGCCGGGGATCAGGCCTTCCAGACCACGCTGGAGTATCTCCGCACCCGCAGGCAGTTCGGCAAGGCGATCGGCGAGTTCCAGGCCCTGCAGCACCGCGCCGCCCACCTGTTTACCGAGATCGAGATCGCCCAGGCCGCCGTTCTGGCCGCCCTGCAGGCGATCGACGCCGGCCGCGAGGACGCCATCCTGATCGCTTCCATCGCCAAGGCCAAGGCCGGGCGCGTCGCCGAACTGGCGGTGCAGGAGGCGGTGCAGATGCACGGCGGCGTCGGCATGACCGACGAATATGACGTCGGCCTGTTCATGAAGCGGGTCCGGGTGCTCAATGAACTGCTGGGCGACGCGGGCTTCCACCAGGAACGGCTGGCGCAGAGCCAGGGGTTCTAGACCCCCTCCCGTCGGCGGCGGGATCGGTCTACATCGGCCGTCAGGGAGACGAACCATGACGACCGGATCGAACGGGCCGCGATACATGACCGGCTTCGGCAATCACTTCGCCACCGAGGCGGCACCGGGGGCCCTGCCGCAGGGCCGGAACTCGCCGCAGAAGCCGCCGATGGGCCTCTATGCCGAACAGCTGTCGGGCACGGCCTTCACCGCCCCGAGAGCGGAGAACCGGCGGTCCTGGCTGTACCGGCTGCGGCCCTCGGCCCAGCATCCCGCCTATCGCCCCTTCGACCAGGGCCGCGTGCGGTCCGGACCGTTCACCGAGGCCCCGCCGTCGCCCAACCGCATGCGCTGGGACCCCCTGCCCATGCCCGAGGTGCCGACCGACTGGGTCGAGGGACTGGTCACCTATGGCGGCAATGGCGACCCCGAAGCGCTGACCGGGACGGGCATCCACCTGTACGCCGCCAACCGGTCGATGACGGACCGGGTCTTCTACGGCGCCGACGGCGAACTGCTGATCGTGCCGCAGGCGGGCGAGCAGACCTTCGTCACCGAAATGGGCCGCATCGACGCCCGTCCGGGCCTGATCGTGGTCATCCCGCGTGGCGTCCGGTTCCGGGTCGAGTGCTCCGGCCCGATCCGCGGTTATGTCTGCGAGAACTACGGCGCGCCCTTCCGCCTGCCGGACCTGGGGCCGATCGGGTCCAATGGCCTGGCCAATCCGCGCGACTTCCGGACCCCTGTCGCCGCCTTCGAGGACGTGGACCGGCCGACCGAGTGCGTCCAGAAATACGGCGGCCGGCTGTGGACCACCACCTTCGACCACAGCCCGCTGGACGTCGTGGCCTGGCACGGCAACCTCGCGCCCTGCGTCTATGACACGGCCGACTTCAACACGATCGGCACGGTCAGCTTCGACCACCCGGACCCGTCGATCTTCACCGTCCTGACCTCGCCCAGCGACACGCCGGGCACGGCCAACTGCGACTTCGTGATCTTCCCGCCGCGCTGGATGGTGGCCGAGGACACCTTCCGTCCGCCGTGGTTCCACCGCAACGTCATGAGCGAGTTCATGGGCCTGGTGTTCGGTGAGTATGACGCCAAGGAGGGCGGCTTCGCGCCGGGCGGGGCGTCGCTGCACAACTGCATGAGCGGCCACGGGCCCGATCAGGCCAGCTACGACAAGGCGGTGAAGGCCGAGCTGAAGCCGGTGAAGATCGAAAACACCCTGGCCTTCATGTTCGAGACCCGCCTGCCGATCCGCACCACGCAATGGGCGCAATCCAGCCCGACCATGCAGCTGGACTACGACGAGGTCTGGACGGGCTTCGACAAGGGAAGGGTCACGACATGAGACCGATCATCGCAATTCTGGTCGCCGGGCTGTTCGCGGCGACGCTGGGATCCTGCGCCCCGGCGCCGACCCCCGAGCAGATCGCCGAAGCGGACTGCACCGCCCAGGGCGGCAAGATGCAGCGCGTCGGCCGGGCCCAGACCCTGCAGTGCGTGATCGCCTATCCCGACGCCGGCAAGACCTGTCGCGACGGCGACGACTGCATGGGCCAATGCCGCGTGCCCGGCGGGGTGATCGTGCCGGAGGGCCGTGCGGTCGAGGGCCGGTGCGTGGCCACCAGCGACCCCTTCGGCTGCTACACCCAGGTCGAGGACGGACGGGCGACCGCGGCGATCTGCGTGGATTGAGTTTTTTGTCATCCCGGCCGAAGAGCCGGGATCGCCCCGGACCCGGGTGTTCACCTCGATCCCGGACCGGCCTGCCGGCCGTCCGGGATGACGGATGATGAAGGCAGACCGACATGACCGATATCCTGACCCTGCTGGCCGTGAACCTGGCCCTGATCCTGGCGGCCATGACCCTGCTTTGGCTGGTCGCGCTGGCGCTGAAGGACGTCAGCTTCATCGACGCGGTCTGGCCGCTGGGCATGCTGGGCCTGGCGCTGGCGACCTTTCCGCGGGTGGACGGCGATCCGCTGCGGCAGGGCCTGCTGATCGGCCTGTGCGCGGCCTGGGCCCTGAGGCTTGGCGGCTATCTGTTCATCCGCTGGCTGGGGCACGGCGAGGACCGACGCTATGCCGAACTCCTGAGGGGGCGCGCCGACAAGGGGTTCGGCTTCGCCTCGGCGTCGCTGCTGTTCGTCTTCCTGCCCCAGGGCGTGTTCGCCTGGCTGAACAGCCTGCCGGTCCAGCTGGGACAGGTGGACGCCGCGCCCGCCGTGGGTCTGATCGGCTGGGCAGGCGTGGGTCTGGCGGTCTTCGGCATCCTGTACGAGACCCTCGCCGACGCCCAGCTGGCCGCCTTCCGCAAGGACCCGGCCAACAAGGGCCAGGTGATGGATCGCGGCCTGTGGAACTGGTCGCGCCATCCCAACTATTTCGGCGAGGCCTGCGTCTGGTGGGGGCTTTATCTGATCGCGGCCGAGACCACGCCGGGCCTGTGGTCCTTCGCCGGGCCTGTGTTCCTGACCTTCACCCTGACCAAATGGTCCGGCATCAGCCTGACGGAGAAGGGGCTGAAGTCGTCGCGGCCGGGCTATGGCGACTACGTCCGCCGGACCTCCGCCTTCATTCCCTGGCCGCCCAGGAAGGCCTGAGGGAGGCCCCCGCGTCTGCGGCGCCTCAGGGCGCAGCCTCAGGCTTGCAGGCCGAAGGCCACCCGGGCCGCGCCCAGCAGGGCGGCATGCTCGTGCAGGACGACCCGGGTCGGGATGGCCTGCATATACTCCGTGAACCGCCCCTTGCGCTCGAACCGTTCGCGGAACGGGCTGGCCTGCAGGAAGGGCAGGATGCGCGGGGCGATGCCGCCGGCGACATAGACCCCGCCACGCGCACCGGTGGTCAGGGCGATGTCCCCGGCCACGGCGCCCAGGATGGCGCAGAACCGGGCCAGGGTGGCGCCGCACGGGCTGTTGGGGGTCTCCAGCGCCTCGCGGGTGATCTCGGCCGGATCGTCGATATGGGTCTCGCGCCCGTCGATCTCGGCCAGGGCGCGGTGCATGTTCAGCAGGCCGGGCCCGCAGATCAGACGCTCGATCGAGACCCGCTCATAGCGGCGGCGCAGGATCCGCAGGATCTCGTCCTCGACCGCGTCGCCGGGCGCGAAACAGGCGTGGCCACCCTCGGAGGGCATGGCCATCTCGCCGCCGCGGCCGTCGCGGACCAGGGCCGACATGCCAAAGCCGGTGCCGGGGCCCAGCACGGCGATGGCCGAGTGCGGGTCGCCCTCGACCGGTGCGCCCAGCCAGGCCAGCTCGTCCTGCGGCACGACGGGGGCGCCCCAGGCCAGGGCCTCGAAATCATTGATCAGCCGCACCGGCTTCAGGCCGAGGGTCTGCAGCTGCGCCTCCGACACCCGCCAGGGCGAGTTGGTCAGGTCGATGGTCCCGTCCGTCACCGGCCCGGCCACCGCGATGACGCCTCCGCTGGGCTTTTCCTCGCAGCCGTCGATGAAGGCCCGCACCCCCTCGAGGAAGGTCGGATAGTCCGCCCCCTTGAAGGACTCATGATGCTCCAGAACCGGCTGCCCCTGGATCATGTGAGCCAGGGCGAAGCGGGCGTTGGTGCCCCCCACGTCGCCGACGAGCAGGGTCTTGTCCCAGTGAATGGTCATGGGTGGGGCGCCTTCACAATTTCCCTCCCCTTCAGGGGAGGGCAGGATCGCGCAGCGATCCGGGTGGGCTTCGAATGAGAGGTGGTCGGCGCTTCCGGCATGTGCCCCACCCGGTCGTCGCTGCGCGCCGACCTCCCTCCCCTGAAGGGGAGGGAAAACGGCCAGCCTATCCCCCTCACGCGTCCACCGTGCGGTCGACGAGGTTGGAGTCGGGCGGGACGTCGCGGCGTTGCGGCGACCCCGCGGGCGCGCCGAAGCAGACCGAGGCGCCCTCTTCGGCCGTCGAGACGACGTGGCGGAAGGCGCCGAACAGCTCGCGGCCATAGCCCCAGGCCGAATCGGCGGCATTGCCGTCCGACCGCACCGCGGCCGGCCGGGCCGTCAGATCCGCCACGCCGACCGTGGTCAGGACGCCGGCGTCGGCATCCAGCCGGATGAGGTCGCCGTCGCGCACATGGGCCAGGGGCCCGCCGGCCAGGGCCTCGGGCGAGACGTGGATGGCGGCCGGCGTCTTGCCACTGGCGCCGGACATGCGGCCGTCGGTGACGAAGGCGACCCGGAACCCCTTGTCCTGCAACACGCTGAGGGCCGGGGACAGGCTGTGCAACTCCGGCATGCCGTTGGCGCCCGGGCCCTGGAAGCGCAGCACCACGACCACGTCCCGGTCCAGCTTGCCGGCCTTGAAGGCCTCAAGTGCGGCCTCCTGGGTCTCGAAGACGGCGGCGGGGGCCTCGACGATGCGGTTCTCGGGCTTGACCGCCGAGACCTTGATCACGGCGCGTCCGAGGTCGCCCTGGACGAGGCGCAGGCCGCCGTCGCGGGCGAAGGGGTCGGAAGCGGGTCGCAGGATGTCGAGATCCAGGCTCTCGCGGACACCGTCCTTCCAGACCAGGTCGCCGTCGACCAGCATCGGCTCCTGGAAATAGGGGTGGATGCCCTGACCCATGATCGTGGTCACATCGGCGTGGATGTGGCCGTTCCCGGCCAGTTCGCGGGTCACAAAGGCCACGCCGCCCGCGGCCTGGAAGGCGTTCACATCGGCCGAGCCATTGGGATAGACCCGGGCCAGCAGGGGGGTGACCGAGGACAGCTGGTCCATGTCGGTCCAGTCGATCAGCACCCCCGCCGCCCGCGCCATGGCCACCAGATGGATGGCGTGGTTGGTCGAGCCGCCGGTGGCCAGCAGGGCCACGATCATGTTCACCACCGCGCGCTCGTCGATGACGTCCGCCATCCGCCCGCCGCCCTCGCGGGCCAGGGCCACTGCCCGCTTTCCCGCCGCCGCCGTCAGGGCGTCGCGCAGGCCGGTCTCCGGGTGGACGAAGGCGGTCGACGGCAGGTGCAGGCCGGCGATCTCCATCATCATCTGGTTGGAGTTGGCGGTGCCGTAGAAGGTGCAGGTGCCGGGCGAGTGATAGCTGCCGATCTCGCTCTCCAGCAGGACGGCGCGGTCGACCTTGCCCTGGGCGTATTCGGCGCGGACCCGGGCCTTCTCCGCATTGGGAATGCCGCTCGGCATGGGGCCGGCGGGGGCGAAGACGACCGGCAGATGGCCGAAGGCCAGGGCCCCCATGAACAGGCCGGGCACGATCTTGTCGCACACGCCCAGCATGACCCCGGCGTCGAAGGCGTCATGGGTCAGGGCCACGGCGGTGGACATGGCGATAACGTCGCGGCTGAACAGGGACAGCTCCATGCCCGGCCGCCCCTGGGTGACGCCGTCGCACATGGCCGGCACGCCGCCGGCGACCTGGGCCGTGGCGTTCACCTCGCGCACCGCATCGCGCAGGATCTGGGGGAAGCGCTCGAACGGCTGATGCGCCGACAGCATGTCGTTATAGGCGGTGACCACCCCGACGTTGGGCTCGCGGCCGCCCATGGCCGTCAGCTTGTCGCGGATCGGGGCCCCGGCGAAGGCATGGGCCCAGTTGGCGCAGGACAGCTTGGCCCGGCCGGGGCGATCGCTCCCGGCGGCGTCCATGCGGCGCAGATAGTCGGCGCGGGTGGCGGCGCTGCGCGACCGGATGCGGTCGGTGACCTCGGCGACGACGGGATGCAGGGGCTTCATCGGGGGCCTTCCGTCCAGAGCACTTGAAGCGGGACGTTCGCGGTCAGCAAGGCCGCGATGGGAGTGACCTTCGGATCACCGGCCGCGTCGCGCTCGAACACGGCGCGCTTCTGTTGGCCGGTCAGGGCCAGAACCACGCGGCGCGCGGTCATCAGCCAGGCCAGGTTCATCGACAGCCGCTCGCGGCCGGGGGCCAGGCCGTCGCGCCCGGCCGGCACGCCCAGGATGGCGGGCTTCAGCGTGGGCGACAGCAGGGTCTTCAAGGTCGGGCTCTGCGGGAACATGGAGCAGATATGGCCATCCTCCCCCATGCCGAGAAGGACCGCATCGAGGCGGTCGGTGGCGGCCGCCAGATCCCGACCCGCCAGGGCCGCCGCACGATCGACCGTCACCGCGGGATGAAACAGCGGCAGGAAGCGCGCCGCGGCGGCCGGTCCGGTCATCAGGGCGGACTTCAGCAGGGCGGCATTGGACTCTGGATGGTCCTCGGCCACATGGCGCTCGTCCACCAGGGTGACGCAGACCCGCGCCCAGTCCAGGTTCGCCTGCGACAGGCGGGCGTAGATCGGGGCCGGAGTCGATCCGCCCGCGCCCGCCAGAACGGCCCTGCCGTCCTGCGACAGGCCCTCCGAGAGGGCGTCGGCCAGCCGCCCGGCGCAGGCACCGGCCCAGGCTTCCGGGGTGGGGAAGGTTTCGATCTCAACCACCGCCGACGTTCCATGACCGCCCGGTGCGCGACATCAGCAGGTCGGCCGACTGGGGCCCCCAGCTGCCGGCGACATAGCCATGGGGGGTGAAGCCCGCGCCGGCCCAGGCGTCGGAGACCCCGTCGACCCATTTCCACGCCTGCTCGGCCTCGTCGCGCCGGACGAACAGGGTGGAATCGCCGTTCAGGGCATCCAGCAGCAGCCGCTCATAGGCGATGCGGCGGCGCGGCGGACGGGCGGACTGGTCCTCCTGACCCCAGGACAGCGACATCCGGATGGGCTGCAGCTGCATGCGCTGGTCCAGCCCGGGCCGCTTGTTCATGACCGTCAGGGAGATGTCCTCCTCCGGTTGCAGGGCGATGATCAGCCGGTTGGGCTGGACCCCGCCGCGCTCGTCGCGGTCGAAGATGGAGTGGGGCAGGG
>CAMCIP010000028.1 GCA_945874855.1 Brevundimonas vancanneytii | reverse complement strand
GGAGCCGCCATGGGCTTCGTCGCGGCGGGCTTGGGCTTCGCAGCGACCGTTTTGGTCTTGGCCGCGGCGGCCGGCTTTGACGCCACGCTCGACTTCGCCGCCGGTTTCGGCTTGGAAGCGGCGGCCGCCGGCTTGGACGCGGCGCTGGACTTTGACGGTGCTTTAGCCATGAACTCCGCTACCCCTCGGATGCTGGTGCGATCGGCGGCAGGCCCCGCGCCCGCCGCTTCTTCGATTCGGCATGATAACGGCGTTTGAGAAATGTCAGAGTCCGCCTTCCAAATTATCGCCCGTGGCCCCCGAGCGGTCGCCGAAGCCGCCGCCGAAGCGCTCGACGCGGACCCCTCTCTGGAGGGGGCGACCTATTCGATCCTTGAGGAGGATGAGGATCGCGGCCTCTGGCGCATCGACGCCTTTCCGACGACAGGCGATGAGGCCGAGGGCGTGGCTACGTCCCTGCGGGCGCATGAAGGCCTGACGGTCACCGTCGAAAAGCTGGCCGACGCCGACTGGCTGGCCATGTCGCTGTCGGGTCTGCCGCCGGTCGAGGCGGGGCGGTTCTTCGTCTACGGGGCCCACGATCAGGGCCGGGTGCCGCCCAATCGGGTGGCGCTGAAGATCGACGCGGGCGCTGCTTTCGGGACGGGGCACCACGGCACGACAGTGGGCTGTCTTCTGGCGTTCGACGGCCTCCTGAAGGGGGAGCGGTTCGAGCGGGTTCTGGACGTGGGATGCGGCACCGGGGTGCTGGCCATCGCGGCGGCGCGGACCGGTTCACGCGTTTCGATCGGCACCGACATTGACGGGCCATCGGTCCGGATCGCCAATGAGAACGCGGGCCTGAACCGGGCCAGGGCGCGGTTCGTCCATGCCTCGGGCCTGAACGACCGGCGAGTGCGCGAGCAGGGGCCCTATGACCTGGTGTTCGCCAACATCCTGGCCCCGCCGCTGGTGGCGCTGTCGCAGGACATCAGGGAGGCGCTGACCCTGGGGGGCGTCGCCATCCTGTCAGGCCTGCTGCGGACGCAGGAGCGACGGGTGACCGCGGCCTATCTGTCGCGCGGCTTCGTGCTGGAGCGGCGGATCCGCCGCGACGCCTGGAGCGCCCTGGTGCTGCGCCGCATGGGGTGATCGGGTCGGACCCGGCACCGAACTGGCCGAGCCGTGACTTCTAGCCCGGGCCAAGGCGCGCTATGTCGGCCACATGCGCCAGTCCTTCGACGAAACTACCGACCCTTCCTTCGGCGAAAAGCACCTGCCTTTGGTGCGCGCCCGCATGGCCGAGCAAGGCCTGGACGGCTGGTTGGTGCCCCATGAGGATGAGCACCAGAACGAGTATTTGCCGGAGGCCAACGACCGGCTGGCGTGGCTGACCGGTTTCACCGGCTCGGCCGGGGCCGGCGTGGTGCTGATGGACCGCGCCGCGGTGTTCGCCGACGGCCGCTACACCGTTCAGGTGCGGGCCCAGGTGGACGCGGCGCAGTTCGAGATCCTGGACCTCGTCGAGGGCGGGGTGCCGGCCTGGCTGGAGCGCGCCCCGAGGGGGGCAGTGATCGGCTATGATCCCCGCCTGCACAGCCCGGACGCGCTGGCGACCCTGAAACGGGCGGCGGCCAAAGCCGACGCGGTGCTGAGGCCCGTGGACGTCAATCCGCTGGACCAGGCCTGGGGCGACGCGCGCCCCGCCCAGCCGACCGCGCCGGTCGTGCCGCACGAGGAGCGCTATACGGGGGAAGGCGCGGCCTCCAAGCGCGCGCGTATCGGCCGGGCGATCGCGGAGAAGGGGGCCGAGGTTGCGGTGCTGACCGCGCCGGCCTCGATCGCGTGGCTGTTCAACGTGCGCGGCGGCGACGTCATCCGTACCCCGCTTCCGTTGGGTCAGGCCCTTGTGAACGCCGACGGTACGGCCCGGCTGTTCCTCGATCCGCGCAAGGTGACCAATGAGCTGCCCGGCTGGCTGGGCGAGGACGTGACGCTGCAAAGCCCCGACACGATCGAGGCGGCGCTGGCGGAACTGAAGGGCCGGCGCGTGCTGATCGATCCGGCCCAGTCTTCGGCCTGGTGGTTCGACCGGCTGGAGGCGGCGGGCGCCACGGTGGTGCGGGCCATGGATCCCTGCGCCCTGCCGCGCGCCTGCAAGAATCCGGTCGAGATCGAGGGCTCGCGACAGGCCCATATTCGCGACGGGGCCGCCCTCGCGCGCTTCCTGCACTGGGTCGACACCGTGGCGCAGGAGACGTTGCCGGACGAGCGCCAGGTGGCCGAGGCGCTGGAGCGGTTCCGCGAGGCGACGGGGGCCCTGAAGGACCTGTCGTTCGACACCATCGCGGGCGCGGGCCCCAACGGAGCCCTGCCGCACTACAAGCCGGTTACGCGGACGATCCGGCGCATGGAGCGAGGCTCGCTGCTGCTTGTCGACGGCGGGGGGCAGTATCTGGACGGCACCACGGACGTCACGCGCACAGTGGCGGTGGGCGAGCCTGACGCGGACCAGCGGCGGATGTTCACCCTTGTCCTCAAGGGCCATGTCGCCATGGCGACCGTGCGCTTCCCGGCAGGGACGACGGGGCATCAGCTGGATGCCCTTGCGCGCCTGCCGATGTGGATGGCGGGCCTCGACTATGACCATGGCACCGGCCACGGCGTCGGCAGCTATCTGGGCGTCCACGAAGGGCCGCAGCGGATTGCCAAGCTGGTCAACTCCCAGCCGCTGTTGACCGGCATGATCCTGTCGAACGAGCCCGGCTATTACCGTGAGGGCCACTGGGGCATTCGCATCGAGACCCTTCAGGTGGTGACGCCGCCCGAACCGGTTCCGGGAGGGGAGCGGCCGATGCACGGCTTCGAGCAGCTGACCTTCGCCCCGCTGGACCGACGGCTGATCGACGTCGACCTGCTGACCGCCGGGGAACGGGCCTATGTCGACGCCTATCACGCCGAAACCCTCGCCAAGGTCGGTCCGCTTTTGGACGCCGGGGTGCGGGCCTGGCTGGAGCGGCAGTGCGCGCCGCTCTGATCCTGCTGGCGGCGCTTGTCGCCCTGCCGGCGCAGGCGCAGGTGGCGCGGCTGCCGCGGGAAGCACTGGACGTGATCCCGCCGGAGAGCCGGGTCGAGGGACGGCCGGGGGCCATGCGGATCACGGAGGCAAGGTGTCGTCCCGGCGGGCTGGCTGGCGTTCGCCAGCGGATCGTCGATGTGGCGGCGGGCGAGTGGGGCGTGTTCGGCTTCCAGACGGTCGATGCGCGGGCCTTACAGGCGCGGCGACTGCCCGAGGGGGTGGTGGACGACGCCGTCAATCCACCATTGTCCCAACCCCGACAGGCGCGGCCGCTGGTCCGGATCGGGCGGTGGGAGAGCGACCGCGCGACGTGGGCGGTCGTGGCGGGCTACTGGTCCGCGACGCCCGATGGACCCGGCGTCCTGGCGCGCCAGAACCGGCAGTGGCGCGACGGCGACGGCGAGCTGAACTGGGTCGAGCCCTGGTCCGCCGCCTTCATCAGCTGGGTGATGTGCGAGTCAGGCCTGGATCAGCCGGAGCTGTTCCGGCGGGACATCTCGCATCGGGTCTATGTCGATCAGGCCATCCGGGCGGCGGACGGCGGGGCACCGCAGGCAGCCTATGAGGCCCGTGATCCGGGACAGGCCCCGCTGCTGCCGGGCGACCTGCTGTGCAACAGCCGGGGCGCGTGGCGCTATGAGACCATCGCGGACCGACGACCGGACCTGGGCGAATATGCCGGCATGCACTGCGATGTGGTGGTCCGGGTGTTCGACGACAGGGTCGCGGTGATCGGGGGCAACGTCATCCAGGGCGTTACCCTGACCCTGATCCCCCTGACGCCCACGCAAGACGGATGGCCAAGGCCGCTGGGGGCGGCGGATCTGGCGGGAGCCCGCACATTGTTTGCCCACCTGGTCCTGCGGTCCGATCCGGTCAGCGGCGATGCGCTGGACCGGACGCCGACGGTATGGGCTCTGAGCGCCCCTTGAAAAACGCCAGACCGGCGCCACCTGATCGTCGCAGCCGCAAAGCCGGCTCCCTCACATTTCAGGAGACGGCGCATGCAGACGCGCACGCTGGGGCCGCGCGGCCCGGAGGTCTCGGCCGTCGGCCTGGGCTGTATGGGCATGGCCGCCTTCTATGGTCAGGCGTCGGACGAGGCGCAGGCGACGGCGGTGATCCATCGCGCGCTGGAGCTGGGCGTCACCTTCTTCGACACGGCCGAAATGTATGGCCCCCATACCAATGAGATCCAGATCGGCCGGGCGCTGTCCGACCGGCGCGAGCGGGCCTTCGTGGCGACCAAGTTCGGCATCGGCTGGAATGCGGACCGCACAGGCCTGGTGATCGACGGCAGCCCGGCCAATGTGCGCCGCGCTATCGACGGCAGCCTGACCCGGCTGGGGATGGACCACGTCGACCTCTACTATCTGCACCGCGTTGATCCGAACGTGCCGATCGAGGAGACGGTGGGAGCGATGGCCGAGCTGGTGACGGCCGGAAAGGTGCGATTTCTCGGCCTGTCGGAGGCCGCGCCCGAGACCCTTCGTCGGGCGCATGCCGTCCACCCGATCACGGCGCTGCAGACGGAATACTCCCTGTGGAGCCGCGATCCGGAGGACGAACTGTTCGGAGTCTGTGACGAGCTTGGCATCGGCTTCGTGCCCTACAGCCCGCTGGGGCGCGGCTTTCTGTCGGGGGACATCCGGTCGATCGACGATCTCGCACCAGACGACTTCCGCCGCTCCAACCCCCGCTTCCTGGGCGAGAATTTCCAGAAGAACATGGACCTGGTCGAGGCGGTGAAGGCCATTGCCGCCGACCGGGGCGTCACTGCCGCCCAGCTGGCCCTGGCCTGGGTGCTGGCGCAGGGGCCACATCTGGTCCCCATCCCCGGCACGCGCCGTGTCGCCACGCTGGAGGACAATGCCGCCGCGGCCGACCTTGCGCTCACGGCCGAGGACCTGGCGCGCATCGAGGCAGTGTTCCCGCGCGGAGCCGCGGCGGGTCATCGCTATGCCCCGGCCGGTATGGCGGCGCTGAACCGCTAACCGGCGATCAGCACCAACCACTCGTCCTCTGTCAGAACCCTGACGCCGAGCTTCTGCGCCTCGGCCAGCTTTGATCCGGCGCCGGGGCCGGCGACCAGGAAGTCGGTCTTCTTCGACACCGAGCCCGACACCTTGGCGCCGAGGCTCTCGGCCCGCGCCTTGGCCTCGTCGCGGGTGAAACGTTCGAGGGCGCCGGTGAAGACCACCGTCTTGCCCGCCACCGCGGTGTCGGTCTTCGGACGTTCGGCGTCCTCTACCCTGTCCAGCTGGGCGATCAGGGCCTCGACCACCGCGCGGTTGTGCGGCTCGTGGAAGAACTCGGCGATGGCGCGCGCCGCCACCGGCCCCACTCCGGCGATGCCCGCGATCTCGCCAAGCGTGGCCGCGGGGCCGTCCTCGCGGGCGATGCGGGCCAATTCGACGATCGCGGGCCAGTCAGAAGCCAGGCCTGCCAGACCCCGCCGCGCCGGGGCGGCCACGCCGGGGAAGGCGAGGGCCAGCTTCTGGTCGATCGGCGCCTCCGGCCACGGGTCGACGTGCGTCAGTTCAGCGGCTGCCATGACCGCGAGCGTCCGGGGCGAGACGCCGTGGCCCTCGGCCAGCCGGGTCCATTCGGGTGAGGGCATACCCGCTGCGGCCTGCCGGGCGGCGGCGTGGAAGGCCGCCCAGGCACCGAAATGCCGGGCCAGCAACAGCGAGGTCTGTTCGCCGATCTCGCGGATGCCGAGGGCGAAGATCAGGCGGTCCAGAGCGATCGTTCGCCGCGCGTCGATGCCGGCGACCAGGTTGGCCACGCTGGTCTCGCCGTAACCCTCCTCTGCCCGCAGGGCGTCCAGCCGCTCCGCGTCGCGGGCCAGGCTGAAAATGTCGGCGGGCTGTGTGATCCAGCCGCGCTCCGTGAAGGCGATGAGCTGCTTCTCGCCCAACCCTTCGATGTCGAAGGCCCGGCGTCCGACGAAATGCTTCAGCCGTTCGACCAGTTGGGCCGCACAGATGAGCCCGCCCGTGCAACGCCGCCGTGCCTCGCCTTCTTCGCGCACCGCCTCTGACCCGCAGACCGGGCAGTGGAGGGGAAACTCGAAGGGCACGGCCCCGGTCGGACGCCGGTCGGGCACCACGGCGACGATCTGGGGGATGACGTCGCCGGCGCGTTGCAGGATGACTGTGTCGCCGATGCGCACATCCTTGCGGGCAATCTCGTCCTCGTTGTGCAGGGTGGCGTTGCGCACCACGACGCCGCCGACGGTGACGGGGTGAAGACGCGCCACGGGGGTCAGGGAGCCGGTGCGGCCTACCTGGATGTCGATGCCCTCCAGCACGGTCGTCGCCTGCTGGGCCGGGAATTTGTGCGCAACGGCCCAGCGCGGGGTGCGGGCGACGAAGCCCAGCCGCGCCTGCCAGTCCAGCCGGTCGACCTTGTAGACCACGCCGTCTATGTCATAGCCCAGCCCTGCTCGGTCGGCCTGCAGTCCGTCGTAGAGCGCAAGCAGGGCAGGGGCCCCCTCGACGCGGGTCGAGCGCGGATTGACCGCGAAGCCCCACGCCTTCAGCGCCTCCAGCGCCTGCGCCTGGGTGTCTGCGAAGGGCGCCGAGACCTCGCCCCAGGCATAGGCGAAGAAGCGCAAGGGACGGGCAGCGGTGACGGCCGGGTCCTTCTGGCGCAGGGACCCGGCAGCGAAGTTGCGGGGATTGGCATAGGCCCGGCCGCCTGCCGCCTCAGCGGCCGCATTGAAGGCGTCAAAGGCGGCGTTGGGGGCATAGACCTCGCCGCGCACCTCGACGACCGCAGGCCAGCCGACACCGGAAAGGCGGTGGGGAACGTCGTCCAGGGTCCGCAGGTTGGCCGTGACGTCCTCGCCCGTCTTGCCGTCGCCGCGCGTGGCCCCGCGCACCAGGACGCCTTCCTCATAGCGCAGGCTGGCGGACAGCCCGTCGATCTTGGGCTCGACGGTGAAGGCCACGGGCTCGTCCGGTGCCAGCTTCAGGAAGCGGCGCACCCGGGCCTCGAAATCGGCGACCTCTTCAGCGGAGAAGGCATTGTCCAGCGACAGCATGGGCACGCCATGGCGGACCTCGGCGAACTGTGTCGACGCCGGCGCGCCGACGGTCCGGGAGGGGCTGTCGGGGGTGCTCAGATCGGGGAACCGCGCCTCGATGGCGAGGGCCCGGCGCTTGAGCGCGTCATAGTCGGCGTCGCTGATCTCCGGCGCGTCCTCGGCGTGGTAGAGGGCGTCGTGGCGGGCCAGTTCTGCGGTCAGGCGGGCCAGTTCCGCCCCGGCTTCGGCGGGCGACAGATCGGCGACGGACGGCTGGGTCATGGCGCGATGAGTGCCGCAGGGCGGGGCGGGCCGCAACCGGGGCCGACGCGGACCATCAATCCCGTCCGGTGGCCCTGTCTGCCTTCGGCGTTCGGCGGGGCGTCGGCGGGTTCGTGACCAAGGACACCAAGGGGCCACCAAGGACACCAAGAAACCGAGCGCGAGGCGCCGCAGGCGGTTTCAGTCCGAGGTGGGGGAAGCAAGGCGCTGCGCGCAACGATCACACCGACCCCTTGGTGTCCTTGGTGATGAACCTTTTCTACGCTGACGCACCGGCCCGGACGGGCATGACGCGAACTTAAGCTGACGCGCCGGATCGGCTGGGCTAGCTTCAGGGTGAAGTCAGAGGAAAGTCCGCATGATCCGTCCGTCCGCCGTCGCCCTGATCGCCGCCCTGGCCCTTTCAGGCTGCATGATGGCCGCCGAAGTCCCCGCCGAGGCCCCCGCCGCTCCCGTGGTCGACGCCCGGCTTTGGGCAGATCTCTCGATCCTGGCGGCCGATGACATGCAGGGCCGCGGTCCGTCCACCCCGGGGGGGGAGAAGGCCCGGGCCTATATCGTGTCGCGGTTCGAGGAGATGGGCGTGGCGGCCCCCGCCATGGGCCGGCTCCAGCCGTTCGAGGCGCGGTCGCGGCGCGGGGCGACCGTCAGTGGCGTCAACGTCATGGGGGTGATCCCGGGCACGCGACGCGGGGACCGCTACATCGTCGTCACGGCCCACTATGACCACGTCGGCGCACCCGACGGGGTGATCCACAATGGAGCCGACGACAATGCCTCCGGCGTCGCCACCATGCTGGCGCTGGCGGCCGAGCTGAAGCGCGAGGCGCCCGATCACAGCGTCATCTTCGTGGCCTTCGATGCCGAAGAGAGTGGCCTGCTGGGGGCGAAGCATTTCGTCGAGGCGCCGCCCGTGCCGCTGGAGTCGATCACGCTCAACATCAATTTCGACATGACCGCCCGCGCCGAGACGGACGGCAAACTCTGGGTCACGGGCACCTGGCAGCACCCGACCTTCCGGCCCTTCCTGGAAGGGATCGCCCCGGTCGGCGGCATCAGCCTGGCCTTCGGCAAGGACACGCCGCAGGACGTCGGGCCCAACAACTGGGTCGAGGCGTCGGACCACGGCGCCTTCTTCCGCGCGGACGTGCCGTTCCTGTATCTGGGTGTGGACTACCATCCCGACTATCACCAACCCACCGACGACGTGGAGCGGGTGCAGCCGGCGGTGTTCCAGTCGGCCACCACCCTGTCGATCCAGAGCTTCCGCGCTCTGGATCGGGGGCTGGGGCGCTAGGCGCGACGGAGGCGATCCGGGCGGGCGACGGCGTGGAAGGTCGAGCCGCCGGCCGCGCCGGCCAGGAGGCCGACCAGCACGAGGACCGCGTTCTCGGGGGCCGCAAGCGTGAACAGGCCACCGATCAGTGCACCGGAGCCTGCTCCCGCCAGAACATGGGCGATCGCGCCCGTGCGTCTGGCCCGGACGAGCAGCATATGGGCGGGCAGGCCCAGGACCAGAGCCGCGACAAGGCCGTAGAGGCTCAGGATTACGCCGAAGACCAGAAGGCCGCTGACCGGGTCGCCGAAACCTTCGGTCCGGGCCGCGGTCCAGCCGACGATGGCCGCGGCACCGGCCAGCCCCGCCGCGATCCCGGCGGCCAGAACGGCGAACAGAAGGACCAGCGGACGGGGCATGGCACCGGGCCTCAGGCCACCGTCGCCTTGACGATCTTGCCGGGGCTGCGCGGCGGCTCGCCCTTGGGCAGGGCGTCGACATGCTCCATGCCGTCGGAGACCACGCCCCAGACGGTGTACTGGCGGTCGAGGAAGGTGGCGTCGTCGAGGCAGATGAAGAACTGGCTGTTGGCGCTGTTCGGATCGCTGGTGCGGGCCATGGAGCAGACGCCGCGCACGTGGGGCTCGGCCGAAAACTCCTGCTTCAGGTTCGGCTTCTTCGAGCCGCCCGAACCGGTGCCGGTGGGGTCGCCGCCCTGGGCCATGAAGCCGGCGATGACGCGGTGGAAGACCACGCCGTCGTAGAAGCCCTCACCCGCCAGTTCACTGATGCGCGCGACGTGGCCTGGGGCCAGGTCGGGACGCAGGGTGATCACCACGTCGCGGGTCTCGCCGTCGCCGACGTCGAGGGAAAGGGTCAGGGTCTCGGCCATGTCGGCTCCTCTTCAAACTGCCGGGGTGATAGCCGCTGACGGCGCGCGAGGCTATGGGGGGGGATGAGCGAGGACGAAAAGCCGCCGGAACGCCGTCGCATGGTCCGCCCCCCTTCCGGCGGGACGGCCGCGGGGCGCGGCATGGGCGTCAAGATGAAGACGGCGGACACCAAGTCGATGTCCAGCCAACAGTGGATCAAGCGCCAGCTTTCGGACCCCTGGTCGGAGAAGGCGCGGGCCGAGGGCTGGCGTAGCCGGGCGGCGTTCAAGCTGTCCGAGATCGATGATCGGCTGCACCTGATCAAGGCGGGTTCGCGCGTCGTCGATCTGGGCGCGGCGCCCGGCGGCTGGGTGCAGGTGGCGCTGGCACGCGGGGCAAAGGCCGTGGTCGGGGTCGACCTGCTTATGATCGAGCCGATTCCCGGGGCCGAGTTGATCCAGGCCGATTTCACGGATCCCGGTGTGGATCAGCAGCTGATCGACGCGCTCGGCGGACCTCCGGACCTGGTGCTGTCGGACATGGCGCACAACACCGTCGGCCATCGCCAGACCGACCACCTGAAGATCATTGCCCTGATCGAGATCGCCGCCGACTTCGCTATCCGCACCCTTAAGCCGGGCGGGGCCTTTGTGACCAAGAATTTCCAGGGCGGTGACGCCGGCGGAGTCCTGGCCCGCCTGCGCGCCGAGTTCGACGACGTGCGCCCGATCAAGCCGAAGGCCAGCCGCAAGGATTCGTCGGAGGTGTATCTGGTGGCGCGGGGACGTCGGCCTCAGGCCTGAGCCAGATCGGCCTTGCGCGCTTCCCGGCGGGCCTCGATGCGGGTCCAGATGCGGTCATGCACCGCGAAAAAGACGGTCTGGACCAGGGGCTCGATGACGCCGATAGCCAGGGCGATGCGCCAGTCGCGCGTCAGGGCATAGGCGACAGCCACGGCCACGGTGAAATGCATGACGGCATAGGTGACCGTCTTGGCCGCGATCTGGCGGAAGGAGGTCGGCAGGGCGTGCGTGTGACCATGGTGCGCCCGACGCTGTTCCTCCGGCGACATCACGTCCAGACGGGCGGTGAAGGCCTCCGATGCCTCCTCAAGGCGTGACAGTCGGCCACGTCGCTCGATCCGGTGCCAGGCCCGGTCGTGCAGGGAATAGGCGATGGTCTGGAAGAAGGGTTCGACCAGGCCGACGGCCAGCGCCAGACGCCAGTCACGCGTGATGGCGAAGGCGACCAGAATGGCCACCACCAGGTGCATCACGCCATAGCTCGCGATCTTCAGTGCGAGATTGCGGGCCGTACTGATCAGGAGTTTGACCATCCGTTTCCAAGGTGGGGCTCGCGCGGTGCCGCGCAAGGCAATTTTTCTTGTCCGTACGATAGCTCCCGGGCAGCCCTTGCGGTTCCGTGCCTGCGACCGCTATACGCGGCCCGCAAAACGGAGGCTCCTCATGGAGATTCGCGAAGGGCTCACCTTCGACGATGTTTTGCTCGAACCCGGCCCGTCCGACGTCATGCCGGGTCAGGCCGATGTGACGACGCGACTGACCCGCGACGTCCGGCTGAACATCCCCCTGCTGTCGTCCGCCATGGACACGGTGACCGAAAGCCGGCTGGCCATCGCCATGGCCCAGGCCGGAGGTCTGGGCGTCATCCATCGCAATCTGTCGGTCGACGAACAGGCCGATCAGGTGCGCGAGGTGAAGCGCTATGAAAGCGGCATGGTCATCAACCCGGTGACCATCCACCCGGACACGACCCTGGGTGAGGTGCGCGAAATCGTGGCGCGCAAGAAGATCTCGGGTTTCCCCGTGATCGATCGGGAGACAGGCCGGCTGGTTGGCATGCTGACCAACCGCGACATGCGGTTCGAAAGCGACCCGGCCCAGACCGCCGCCGGCCTGATGACCACACGCGATCTGGCGACGGTGCGCGAGGGCGCGGGCCGGGCCGAGGCGCAGAGCCTGCTGAAGACCCGCAAGATCGAGCGGGTGATCGTGGTCGACGACGACTATCGTGCCGTCGGCCTGATCACGATGAAGGACATCGAGAAGGCCCAGGCCCATCCCTATGCGGCCAAGGACGATCAGGGCCGACTGCTGGTCGGCGCGGCCTCCACCGTCGGCGACCCGGGCTTTGAACGCTCCATGGCCCTGGCCGAGGCCGGCGTGGATGTGGTGGTGATCGACACCGCGCACGGCCACTCGGCCCAGGTCTCGCGGGCGGTGGAACGGGTCAAGCGCGAGTCCAACCGGATCCAGGTCATCGCCGGCAACGTCGCCACCTATGACGGCGCGCGCGCCCTGATCGACGCCGGGGCAGACGCGGTCAAGGTGGGGATCGGGCCGGGCAGCATCTGCACCACCCGGATGGTGGCGGGCGTGGGCGTGCCCCAGCTGACGGCCATTCTGGAAGCGGTGCGGGCCGCGCGCGACAGCGGCGTGCCGATCATCGCCGACGGCGGCATCAAATACTCGGGCGACCTGGCCAAGGCGATCGCGGCGGGGGCCTCGGTCGCGATGATGGGGTCGATGTTCGCGGGCACTGACGAGAGCCCCGGCGAGGTCTTCCTGTACCAGGGCCGGTCCTACAAGTCGTACCGCGGCATGGGCTCGGTCGGGGCCATGGCCCGCGGCTCGGCCGACCGCTACTTCCAGAAGGAGGTGGAGGACAGCCAGAAGCTGGTGCCCGAGGGCATCGAGGGACAGACCCCGTATCGCGGACCGATCGCGCCGGTGATCCACCAGCTGATCGGCGGCCTGCGTGCCGCCATGGGCTATGTCGGGGCCCCGACCCTGACCGAGCTGCAGGCGCGCGCCCGCTTCGTGCGCATCACCAACGCCGGCCTGCGGGAAAGCCACGTCCACGACGTGATGATCACCCGCGAAGCCCCCAACTACAGGCAGGGATGACGACCATGGGCGACGCCTGGATCCTCGTGCAGACGCCGGAACTGACCATGCTGGCAGCGACCCTGGTGCTGGCCTTTGTGCACATCTTCCTGCCCGCCGCGGGCCGGACCATGGCCAACGGCCTCGTCTGGAACGCCGGCGCGCGCGATGGCGTTCCCCAGCGGCCGGGCGTGATCACCGAGCGTCTGGAGCGGGCGCAGGCCAATATGTGGGAGACCCTGCCCCTGTTCATCGGGGCCGTGTTGATCGCCCATGTGACCGGCAAGACCGGCGATCTGACCTTCTGGGGGACACAGGCCTTCTTCTGGGCGCGGGTGGTCTACATCCCCGTCTACGCCCTCGGCATTCCCATGGTCCGCTCGCTGATCTGGCTGGTCGCCATGGGCGGACTGGTCGCCATCTTCGCCGCCCTGTTTTCCTGAACTGACTGAACTGAACGCCCTGATTTGACCCCCGCAGCCCGCCTCGCCGCCGCCGCCTCGGTTCTGGACTCGATCGCCCAGGGCCGGCAGCCCGCCGAGGCGGTGCTCAAGGCCTGGGGCGCGGCCAATCGCTATGCCGGGTCCAAGGACCGTCGCGCCGTGGCCGACCGTGTCTATCAGGTGCTGCGTGCCCGGGGCCGGCTGTCCTGGGCCATGGGCGGGCGCGAGGACGGGCGCGCTCTCGTCATCGGCGCCCTGAGCCTGATCGACGGCCTGTCGCTGGAAGAGATCGAGGCCCTGCATGCCGGCGACGGCTATGGTCCCCGGCCGCTCTCCAAACAGGAGCGGGCGCGGATCACGGCGGGGCAGGGCGAGCTGCCCGGCTGGGTAGCGGCCGGCTTGCCGCAGTTTGTGGTGGAGGACCTCAAGGCGACCTTTGGTGAGCGCTGGGCCGAAGAGGCGCGCGAGCTGATGCAGCCGCGTGCGCCGATCGATCTGAGGGTCAATACGGCCAAGGCTTCGGTCGAAGCGGTTGAGGCGGAGTTGCGCGAGGCCGGACTGGATGCGTCGCCAACGCCCTGGTCGCCTGTGGGTTTGCGGCTCGCGGCCGAGCCGCCGCCCAACGTCCAGGCGCTGGAGGCCTTCAGGGAGGGCCGGGTCGACGTGCAGGACGAGGGCAGCCAGATCGTGTGCGCGCTGGCCGGTGCTGCGCCGGGCATGACGGTGGTCGACTACTGCGCTGGCGGAGGTGGCAAGACCCTTGGCCTGGCGGCGGTGATGGCCGGCGAAGGTCGGCTGGTCGGGGCGGACGTGGTCGCCAAGCGGCTGGAGAACATCCGGCCCCGGCTGGTGCGGGCCGGGGTCGAGGCGGACCTTCGTCACATCGGCCAGAACGGCGGCGGGATGGAGGATCTGAACGGCCAGGCCGATCTGGTCTTTGTTGACGCGCCTTGCAGCGGCTCGGGCACCTGGCGGCGCCGGCCCGAGGACGCCTGGCGCCTGACCGCCGAGGAGGTCGAACGGCTGCACGCCCTGCAGGTCCGGATCCTCGGGCAGGCCTCGCAGCTGGTGCGCCCCGGCGGGCGGCTGGCCTATGTCACCTGCTCGCTGCTGAGCCGCGAGAACGAGGCCAGCGCTGATGCCTTCGAGGCCGCGCATCCGCAGTTCCGGCCGCTCGCGACGACCGCGCCCTTTTCTCCCACGCCCGCGACACGACATCGCCTGTCGCCCGCCACGACGAACACCGACGGCTTCTTCTTCGCCCTCTACGAACGGACCCCATGAGCGACCACCAGAAAGTCCTGATCGTCGACTTCGGCAGCCAGGTGACCCAGCTGATCGCGCGCCGGCTGCGCGAGGCCAGCGTCTATTGCGAGATCCACCCCTATGCGAAGGCGGAGGCCGCACTGGCGACCATGAGCCCGCGCGCCATCATCCTGTCGGGCGGTCCCGAGAGCGTCCATGAGGAGGGCAGCCCCCGCGCGCCCCGGGCGGTGTTCGAGGCGGGCGTGCCGGTGCTGGGGATCTGCTACGGCGAGATGACCCTGTGCGAACAACTGGGCGGCAAGGTCGAGGGTGGCCACACCCGCGAGTTCGGCCGCGCGGAGATCACCGTCGAGAAGGCGTCCCCCCTGCTGGCCGGCCTGGCCCCGGTGGGAGAGGACGAAACGGTGTGGATGAGCCACGGAGACAAGATCGTCGCCATCCCTGAGGGCTTCGACGTCGTCGCCTCCTCGGCCGGTTCGCCCTATGCGGTGATCGCCGACGAGGCCCGCCGCTTCTACGGCGTCCAGTTCCACCCCGAAGTGATGCACACCCCGCGTGGCCACCAGATGCTGAAGAACTTCACCCACGGCATCGCGGGTCTGAAGGGCGACTGGACCATGGCCGCCTATCGCGACGAGCAGGTCGCCCGGATCCGCGAACAGGTCGGCTCGGCCAGGGTGATCTGCGGCCTGTCCGGCGGCGTCGACAGCTCGGTCGCCGCGGTCCTGATCCACGAGGCGATCGGGGATCAGCTGACCTGTGTGTTCGTCGACACCGGCCTTTTGCGCAAGGGAGAGGCCGAGCAGGTCACGAGCCTGTTTCGCGAACACTACAACATCCCCCTGATCCACGTGGACGCCTCGGCCGAGTTCCTCGGTGCCCTGGCGGGCCAGTCGGACCCGGAGACCAAGAGGAAGACCATCGGTCGGGTCTTCATCGAGGTGTTCGATCGCGAGGCGAACAGGATCGACGGCGCCAAGTTCCTCGCCCAGGGGACGCTTTATCCCGATGTGATCGAGAGCGTGTCGTCGTCGTCGGGGAAGGCTCACGTCATCAAGAGCCACCACAATGTCGGCGGCCTGCCCGACTGTATG
>CAMCIP010000027.1 GCA_945874855.1 Brevundimonas vancanneytii | reverse complement strand
GCTGACGCCGCTGGTGCAGACGCTTTCGCTGGACGAGGCGTGGCTGGATCTGTCGGGGACCGCGCGGCTGAACGGCGGGCCGCCGGCGCTGCAGCTGGCGACCCTGCAGCGCCGGATCGAGGCCGAGACCGGCCTGACGGTGTCGATCGGTCTGGCCCCCAACCGCTTCCTCGCCAAGGTGGCCTCGGAGATGGACAAGCCGCGCGGCTTCACCGTGCTGGGCTCCGAGGCGGCAGGGGTTCTGGCGCCGCGGCCGGTGACGGTGCTGCCCGGAGTGGGGCCGGTGTTCGGCGGGACGCTGCGGAGCGACGGCTTCGCCACCGTGGGCGATCTGGCCGCCTCCGAGCCGCGCGACCTGGCGCAGCGCTATGGCGACTGGGGCCTGAGGCTGCATGCGCTGGCCCATGGACGCGACGCCCGGCCGGTCGACCCCGTCCACGACCGGCGCGGCATGAGCGCGGAGACGACCTTCAATCAGGATTTGACGACGGTCGAGGCGCTGGAGGCCGAGCTGTGGCCCCTGTGCGAGAAGCTGGCGGCCAAGGCGCGACGCGACGGTGTGGCCGGTCGGTCCGTGGTGCTGAAGCTGCGGCGGACCGACTTCAGGATCGTCACGCGCCGCACGACGCCGCCCGAGCCGGTGCAGACGGCGCGGGGGCTGTTCGCCGAGGGGCGCCGCCTGCTGAAGCCCGAGCTGGGACCGCCCTATCGCCTGATCGGCATCGGCCTGGCCGAGATCGAGGATGCGGGCGACGCGGCGCCGGCCCTGTTCGAGACCGGGGCGGCGCGCGATCTGAAGACCGAGACGACGGTCGACGCCCTGCGGGCCCGGTTCGGGCCGGGGGCCGTGGTCGCGGGGCGGGCGTTGAAGGGCTCAACCCGGCCTTAAGTCCCCTGCCCTAGCGTGCCCGCCATGCAGGGCTTTATCGACAAGATGCGTCGCCGCGCCGGACGCTGGCTGGATCGCCGGCCGGTGCAGGTGCGCGCGCCGGGCGGCATGCTGAGCCTCAGCTTCGACGACTTTCCCGAGACGGCCTGGACCGAGGCCGGACCGGTGCTGGCCCAGCACGGGATCAAGGCGACCTACTATGTCTGCGGCGGGCTGGAGCGGGGCGAGAACCTGGGCCTGCCGCAGTTCACGGCCGAGCATATGCGCGAGCTGTTCTTTGCCGGGCATGAGGTCGGGTGCCACACCTATGAGCATGTCTCGACCCTGACCCTGACGCCGGCGGACCTGGGCAAGAGCCTTGCGCGCAACGCCCTTTGGGTCGCCGACCGGCTGGACGGCCATGTCATGGAGACCTTCGCCTATCCCTTCGGCGATGTGGCCCTGGGGGCGAAATCGATCATTGATATGCGGTTCGCCCTGGGGCGCGGGGTGCGCGACGGCGTGAATGCCGGGACCGAGGACCGGGCGGCGCTGAAGGCGATCGGCCTGGAGAGCCGCCGCCTGCCCGGCTACGACCTCGACGCCCTGTGCGCCGAGGCCGCGGCGAAGGACGGCTGGCTGATGACATACGGGCACGACGTGTCGGATCGCCCGACGCCCTATGGCTGCACGGCGCGGGATCTGGAGCGGCTGATCCTCGCGGCGCGGGCGGCCGGGCTGGCCATTGTGCCGGTGGCGGCGGGGTGGCGGCGTCTGACGGCCTGATCAGGCCGTGCGCGTGTCCGCCCAGGCGATCAGCGCCTTGCGCGGCCAGGCGACCAGCCAGCTGCGGGCCACATACTGGCCGCTTTCGATCAGGGCGCGACGGCTGCCGGGCGAGGCGGCGGCGCGCTGGGTGTGGATCTCGCCAGGCCCCTGATGGACCATCCAGGCGCCGCCGTTGAGCGGGTTCAGGCGCAGGTGGGCGAGGCGCGGGCTGATGGTCTCCAGCGGCGGATCGTAGAACCAGCTGGAGCCGATCATGCCGGCCAGATCCGGCCGAACCTTGCAGATCTCGGCGGCGGTGGCCCAGGCGCGGTTCCAGCCGTCCTCGTTGAAGTCCTCGAGGTGGCGGCTCTCGGTGTGGACCTGGAGCCAGGGCCGGTTCGCCCCGTGGCGCACATAGTTGACCAGAGGCTCAATGCCCCGACCCGAAAGGGCGTGACGGACGCTCTCGCCCGGGCCCATCGGCGAGGACAGATCGATGATCTGGCTCTTCGCGCCCGGCACCGACAGGGCCAGGGCGAAGCGCACGTCCTTGGCCCAGAAGTCGCGGTCGTAGTCGCCCTCGTCACCCAGAAGGAACGCGGCGGTCTGTTCGATCCAGTAGGGATAGAGGTCCATCACCGCCTGCGGCAGGCCGGCGGCGCGGGCGCGGTCCATGAGGCCGAGGGTCCAGACGGCGATCAGGCCGCGGCGGGCGTCGTCGGTCGCCCCCTCGCCCAGAACGGCGTCGACCTCCCGGGCCGGCAGGTCGAAATTCCAGTGGGTCGCCGCGGCCGTGGCGCGGGCGGCGGCGGGGTCGATCGCGGCGTCGACGCGGGCGCGGTCGGCGTCGCTCATCCGGGCGATGACGGCGTGCAGGGACGCCTCGACGGGGTTCGGTCTCATGTCCATGGCGGGCAAGATGACACAGGCCGGTGAGCGGTCCGTTAAGGCCGGTGACGCGCCGCGCCGGGGCCGCTATGACCGGGCAAAGTCCGTTGAGGGAGCCTCTGCATGTCCGTGTCCGCCCGCCTGTCCGAACTGGGCATCGTCCTGCCCGAACCCGCCAGGGCGGTGGCCAACTATGTGCCGTGGGTGCGCAGCGGGAACCTGGTCCACATCTCGGGCCAGCTGTCGAACGATGCGGCCGGCGGGGTGCTGGGCACGGTGGGCGTGGAGGTGACGCCGGAGCGGGCGAAGGAGGCGGCGCGCATGTGCGGCGTCAACCTTCTGGCCCAGATGTCGGCGGCGCTGGACGGCGACCTGGAACGGGTCGAGCGGATCGTCAAACTGGGCGGCTTCGTCCAGGCCGGGCCCGACTTCTCGGCCATTCCCGCCGTCATCAACGGCTGTTCGGACCTGATGGTTGAAGTGTTCGGCGACAAGGGCCGTCACGCCCGCTCGGCCGTGGGCGTCTATCGCCTGCCGCTGAATTTCGCCGTCGAGATCGACGCGATCGTCGAGGTGCGGTGAGCCTCACCGTCCGCGTCCACGCCACGGTCGCCGGGATCGGGCGCGAGGCCTGGGACGCCCTGGCCGCGCCCACGGGCGATCCGTTCCTGGGCTTTGACTTCCTCGACGCCTGCGAGGCGTCGGGCAGCGCCGTGCCGACCCAGGGCTGGGCCGGGCGGCACCTGACGCTGGAAGAGGACGGTCGGCTGATCGGGGCCATGCCCCTGTGGCTCAAGGGCCATTCGCAGGGCGAGTACGTCTTCGACCACAGCTGGGCCGACGCCTATGAGCGGGCGGGCGGGAACTACTATCCCAAGCTGCTGTCGGCCGTGCCCTTCACCCCCGTGACCGGTCCGCGCCTACTGGTCGCCCCGGGCGCGGACGCCGGACAGGTGCGGGACGGCCTGCTGCAGGGCGCGGTCGGGCTGGCCGAGCGGTCGGGCGTCTCGTCGTTGCATGTGACCTTCCCCACGGCCGGCGACTGGGACTGGATGGGAGAGGCCGGCCTGCTGCAGCGGCAGGATCTGCAGTACATCTGGCGCGACCGCGGCTATGGCGATTTCGAGGGGTTCCTGGCCGCCCTGTCGTCCGGGCGACGCAAGTCGATCCGGCGGGAACGGCGCGAAGCCCAGGCGGATCTGGACATCCGGGTCCTGACCGGAAGTGACATTAAATCCGAGCATTGGGACGCCTTTTTCGCCTTCTACATCGATACGGGCGGACGGAAGTGGGGGCGGCCCTATCTGACGCGGGACTTCTTCGCCCGCATCGGCGAGACGATGGCGGACCGGATCGCCCTGGTCATGGCCTTCGACGACGATGTGCCCGTGGCCGGGGCCCTGAACTTCATTGGCCGCGACGCCCTGTACGGCCGCCAGTGGGGGGCGCTGATCGACCGACCCTTCCTGCATTTCGAGCTCTGCTACTACCAGGCCATCGAGTTCGCCCTGTCGCGGGGGCTGGGCCGGGTCGAGGCGGGGGCGCAGGGCGAGCACAAGATGGGGCGCGGCTATCTCCCGGAGGCGGTCTTCTCGGCCCACTGGATCGGCCACCCGGGGCTGAGGGCGGCGGTGGCGCAGTTCCTCGAGGGCGAACGGCCCGCCGTGGCGGCGCACATCGCCATGCTCCGCGCCGAGGGCTCACCCTATCGCGAGACCTGAGGCTCAGCCCATTGAGGTCTGGTCGGGACGAACCGGCTCGCGCATCGTCACCAGTTCCTCGGCCACGGTCGGGTGGACCGCGCAGGTGGCGTCCCACTGGGCCTTGGTCAGGCCGGCCTTCACGGCGATGGCGGCCAGCTGGATGATCTCCGGCGCTTCGGGGCCGACGATGTGGACGCCGACCACCCGCTGGGTGTCACGATCCACGACCAGCTTCATCAGCATGCGCTCGTCGGAGCCGGTGAAGGCGTATTTCATGGGTCGGAAGCGGGTCATGTAGACGTCCACGCCCCGGGCGCAGGCGCGACGGGCCTCAGGCTCGGACAGGCCCACGGTGCCGACCGGCGGCTGGCTGAAGACGGCGGTGGCCACCGCCTCATAGTCGAACCGGAGGGGCTGGTCGCGGAAGACGGTGGAGTGGAAGGCCACCGCCTCGCGGATGGCCACGGGCGTCAGGTTCATGCGGTCGGTGACGTCGCCGATGGCCCAGATATTGTCGACCGTGGTGCGCGACCATTCGTCGACCTTGATCGCCCCCGCGTCGGTCAGCTCGACCCCGGCCGTCTCCAGCCCCAGATCCCGGACGTAGGGGATGCGGCCGGTGGCGAACATGACCACGTCCGTCTCCAGGGCCATGCTGTTGGAGAGGTGGTTGACGATGCCCGTCGCGGTCTTCTCCAGGCGGTCGTGCTGGCAGCCCAGGATGACCTTGACGCCGCGCTTCTCGATCTCGGCGGCCAGATGGGCGCGGACGTCGTCGTCGAAGCCGCGCAGAATGTTGGGCCCGCGATAGATCAGGGTGGTCTCGACCCCCAGGCCGGCGAAGATGCCGGCGAACTCCACGGCGATATAGCCGCCGCCGGCGATCAGGATGCGTTCGGGCAACTCCGGCAGGTGGAAGGCCTGCTCCGAGGTGATGGCGTGCTCCACGCCCGGCAGCTCGGGCGGCACCCAGGGCCGGCCCCCGGTGGCGATCAGGATCTTGTCGGCGGTGAAGGTGCGGGGTGCCTCACCCTCCCGCGCCAGAATCTCGACCGTGTGGGCGTCGCGCAGCACCGCGCGGCCGTGGATCAGATCGGCGCCCGCCTTGCCCAGATTGGCGGCGTAGATGCCCGACAGGCGGGCGATCTCGACGTCCTTGGTCTCGAGGAATTTGGGCCAGTCGAAGGTCGCCCCCTCGAGGGTCCAGCCATAGCCTTCGGCAATCTCCAGCGCGTGGCTGACCTCCGACGCCATGACCATGAATTTCTTGGGCACGCAGCCGCGGATGACGCAGGTGCCGCCGGCCCGATGCTCCTCGGCCACCCCCACCCGCTTGCCGTCCAGCGCCGCCAGCCGCGCCGCGCGGACCCCGCCGGAACCGGCGCCGATGACGAAGAGGTCGTAGTCGTAGGCGGTCATCGGATCACTCCAGGGCCGGAAAAAAGCGAGTCGATCGAGTCGATCGAGTCTATTTGCGGCCTTGTGACCCGCCCGGACGGCCGGGCACTTAGGCGCCGCCGCAGCCTTCGGCAAGGCTAGGGCGTCAGCGTCTCCACGCCCTCATCCCCGCCGATGATCGCCTCGTCCGCGAGATCGAGGAACAGGCCGTGTTCGACCACGCCGGTGACCAGCTTCAGATCGTCGGCGAGGCGGGCGGGGTCGTGGATCACTCCGCATTTCGCGTCATAGATCAGATTGCCGCCGTCAGTGCGGACCAGCCCACGCTCGGCGCTGCGGACACGGGCAGGCATGGCCACATCGTGGTCGATCAGGACGTCGGCGATGCGGTTGCCGGTGGTCTTGTGGCCGAAGGCGACGACCTCGATCGGCAGGGGGAAGGCGCCGAGGTGGGGCACGACCTTGGCGGCGTCGGCGATGACGAGGCAGCGGGCGGAGGCCTCCCACACCAGCTTCTCGCGCAGCAGGGCCGCGCCGCCGCCCTTGATCAGGGCGAGACCCGGGCCGATCTCGTCGGCGCCGTCGACGGTCAGGTCGATGCGGGGGGTGTCGTCGAGGGTCGACAGGGTCAGGCCCAGTTCGCGGGCCAGGTCGGCGGTGGCCTCGGACGTCGGGACGCAGCGCAGGTCCGGGAGGTTGCGGGACGCCAGGGCCCGGACGAACCAGGCGGCGGTGGAGCCGGTGCCGAGGCCCACGACCATGCCCGCCTCGACGCGGAGGGCGGCGGCTTCGCCGGCTTGGCGTTTCTGGAGGTCGGACATCTGGGTTCTCTTGCGGCGTCCGCCGATGCGTGGTGCGTTGCGCTGGCTTTATCGGGGGAAGGTGGGATGGGAAAGCGTTGCGCTGCGATCATTTCGGCAACGGCCGCCGCCCTGGCGTGCGGCGCCTGCGAAACAGTCTTCGTGCAGCCCGCGGACAGCGCAGACGCCGCCCGCGTCAGCTTTGTGCGGGACCCGGAGCTGGGCACCTATGGCACGGGGCAGATCCTCTCATGGACGTCCGGCATCGACTGCGACGAAGTCCTGAAAATCGCGGCCTTCGACCCCATGTCGAAGATCTTCGCCGGGCAGACCTCCTCGACCTTCAGGCTTGCCGGCGGGGAGAGGACGCACCTGCTGGCGGAAATCTATGGGCAGCCTCGCGCCGCCTATACGGTCGTGACGGGGTGCACCAATCTGATCAGCTTCACGCCCCGGTCGGGCGGAGACTATGCCCTGGCGCAGCGGTTCAACGGCGGCGACTGCACGACGGGGGTGGTCGATCAAGCGACCGGCGCACCGCCCGCCGATCTTCTCGTGCACGCCCTGGCTCCAGACTGCCGGCGCATCCCGAACGGCTATTACGCCGTTCCGGACTGAGCCCGCTCAGCCCTTCGCCGCCTTCTTCGCCCGCATCGTCTCCATGAAGCGCGCCGCCCAGCCGGGCAGGGCCTGCTGTTTGGAGCGGGCCAGGGCCAGGTCGCCGGGGGCGACGTCCTGGGTCACCACGGAGCCGGATCCGACCATGGCCCCCGCGCCGATGGTCACGGGCGCGACCAGCGAGCTGTTGGAGCCGACGAAGGCCCCCTGCCCCACCTCGGTGCGGTGTTTGAAGAAGCCGTCGTAGTTACAGAAGATGGTGCCCGCGCCGATGTTGGCCCCCGCCCCCACGGCCCCGTCGCCCAGATAGGACAGGTGGTTGGCCTTGGCGCCCGCGCCCATGGTGACGTTCTTGACCTCGACGAAATTGCCGACCTTGGCCTTGTCCCCCAGCACGGCGCCGGGACGGAGGCGGGCATAGGGGCCGACCTCGGCGCCCGGGCCGACGTCTGCGCCCTCGACGTGACTGAAGGCGCGGATCTTCGCGCCCGCGCGGACCAAGGCGCCCGGGCCGAAGACGACATAGGGCTCGATCACCGCGCCGGGCTCGACCACCGTGTCCCAGCTGACGAAGACGGTTTCGGGGGCGGGCATGCGCACGCCGGAGGCCAGCAGCTCCTCGCGCCGCACCTTCTGGAACAGGGCCTCGGCCTGGGCCAGTTCGCCCTGGGCATTGACGCCCATGACCGCATCCTCGCCGGCGAAGACGGCGCGGGCCGGTTCGCCGCGGGCCCGGGCCAGGGCGACGACGTCGGTCAGATAGTATTCGCCCTGGGCATTGTCGTTGCGGACCTCGGCCAGCAGCTCGAACAGCAGGCGCGAAGGCGCGGCCATGACGCCGGAGTTGCAGGCGGTGACGCGCAGCTGGTCGGGCGAAGCCTCCTTGTGCTCGACGATGGCCTCCAGCCCGCCATCGGCGTCGATCAGCAGGCGGCCGTAGCCGGTGGCGTCGCGCGCCTCGAACCCGACCACGGTCAGGGCGTCGCCGAAGGCCGGGGCGATGTCGGCGGCCTTGAGCAGGGGCACGTCGCCATAGGTGACGATGACCTGGCCGTCGAAGTCGGCCATCAGGTCGCGGGCGGCGAGGACGGCATGACCGGTGCCCAGCGGCGGATCCTGGACCGCGATGGCCGCGGCGCCCAGCCGCTTCTCGACGTGGGCGCGCACCTCGGGCGAGTGGTTGCCGACCACCACGATGACCCGCTCGCAGCCGAGGCCCTCGGCGGCGTCGATGGCGTGGTCCAGCATGGCGCGGCCACCGACGGGGTGCAGCACCTTGGGCAGGCCCGACTTCATGCGGGTGCCCTGGCCGGCGGCGAGGATGATGGCGGCGCGACGGGTCATGCAGGCTCCGGAAAAGGCTGTTCGGCCGCGTTTACAGCGCGCGCGTTTCAAATAGAACCGCCCGCATGCAAGACCTGAGCGGCTGGACGATCGCCTTCGACCTCGACGGCACCCTGGTGGAGACGGCGCCCGATCTGATCGGCACGCTGAACCGGCTGCTGGCGGCCCGTGGCCTGCCGCCCCGGCCGGTCGAGGCGGCCCGGCATCTGGTCGGCCACGGGGCGGTGGCCCTGCTGAAGGACGGTTTCCGCGAAGCCGGGGCGGCCTGGGACGAGGCGGAGCAGCCCGCCCTGCTGCAGGCGTTTCTGGACGACTATCTGGCGCACATCTGCGACCACAGCCAGGTCTATCCGGGCGTGGAGGCGGCACTTGACCGGCTGGCGGCGCGGGGCGCGATCCTGTGCGTGGCGACCAACAAGCCCACCTACCTGTCCCTGGCCCTGTTCGAACGGCTGGGGCTGACGGCGCGGTTCGCGGCCATCTGCGGCGCGGACGCGGTGTCGGCGAGGAAGCCGGATGCGGCCCACATCCGCGAGACGGCGCTGAAGGCCGGCGGCGATCCGGGCCGGACCCTGATGGTCGGGGATTCGATCACCGATGTGTCGGCGGCGCGGGCGACGGGCGTGCCGGTGATCGTGACCACCTTCGGCTACACCGAGATCCCGGCGAAGGACCTGGGCGGAGATGCCCTGATCGACGGCTATGGTGAGCTGGAAGCGGCGGTCGACTCCCTCGTGGCCGCGAGGCTTGCCTCGCCCATTTCTGCGGGCTATGTCCCCGCCTCCTGAATCGGCCGGATGCGTAGCTCAGCGGGAGAGCACCTCGTTCACACCGAGGGGGTCACAGGTTCAATCCCTGTCGCATCCACCATTTCGCCGGGCGGGATCACCGAAAATCCGCATCAGCCCACTTCGGACCGCCCCTTCAGGCTGGTCTCGAAATCCATGAAGATGTCCATCAGCTCCGAGACGCTGGGCGCCGGAGACTTCGGGCCGAAGCGGAAATTCCAGAAGCTGATGACGTGCTGGATGGCCCCGAGCTGTTCGCCCAGACGATCGAACAGGCTGGGCGCCCGCAGAAGGAAATCTCTGAATATCAGGGGATTGCCGTCTTCAGTCAGCCCTGCGTAGGACTCGTCGTAGACCTTCATGGTCTCGCGTGTCTCTGCCCGGGCCCGCTTGAGCTGGTCCCGCACAACCTCCCGGCCCCGGGCAATGTATTCGCGCGCCTCGCCGTCCATGGGGCCTACCGGCTTGATGCTGGCGACCTTGGACAGGACGTTGGCCAGATCCTCCGTCAGGCTTCCCAGCGTCCACTTGAAATAGAGAAAGCCCTTCCAGCAGAAGATGCCTTCCTCATACTGTTCGGGACTGAGCCGCAGCACCTCACCCAGACCTTCGAGCCGATCTCCGGGCGCGTTCGACAGGATCTTGGCGGCCATACGCTCGATCGAACTGTTCGAGGCCTTGGTCTGGCCCAGGCTGAGTTGAACAAGCGGCTCGATCTCGGCCTTCACGAAGGTGAGCATCTTCTGCATGTCCGCCTCGCTGATGGCGAAATAGCAGGGGGCCGGGTCGATGCCGGCGCGGCTCAATTGCTCGCGAAGCAGGAAGGGATCCAGGGACGGAAGCTTGTCCATCAGCTCCAGGGTCCGGAAATCCGGGTGATCCGGCGTGATCCCGAACACTTCCTTGAGAATGGGAAGGTGGTTGATCTGGTCGAAAAAGACGTAGCGGCCACCCGATTTCAGTTCCCGATTGTCGATCGGAACCACGATCTTGGTCGCGACCCGGCGCTGCCCGCGGAACAGGTCCGTTTCGTTGCGACGCAGCCGGTGCTTGATCAGGAGCGCCTCGTTGAGCCCCGGCGTGACGAACATCGGCTGTTGACGCCATGCCGCCGTATGGCGGTGGAGTTTCGCGATCTGAAACAGATTCAGCACCCGGGCCGTCGACGCCGAACGCTCCAGAAACTCAAGGCTGCGAACGGCACGATCCGTCATGGCGGGCTTTCAGCGTTGTATCTGCGCCGCATTATCGGCCCGCGCTGTTTTCCGGAATCATAACGGGCATCCCCGGTGGCCGGCCCGGACGATCTGTCGGGACCAGAGTTTGGGGTCTTCACCATTTCGCCGCTTTTTCACATCATAGACCCCCGGTCCGCCGCCTTCCGCGCCGACCGTTCGCGCGCTGAACCGTGCTATTGGACCGCACCATGCCCTTCCCCGCCAGCCATCCCGC
Source organism: Brevundimonas vancanneytii (assembly GCA_945874855.1). GTDB lineage: Bacteria > Pseudomonadota > Alphaproteobacteria > Caulobacterales > Caulobacteraceae > Brevundimonas > Brevundimonas vancanneytii_A. The sequence continues at coordinate 4,722 of CAMCIP010000027.1, read as the reverse complement.
GCTCGATCGCGCCCTGACCGAGCGCGGCTATGCCGAGCCCACCGCCGTGCAGAGCGCGGTTCTGGAGGCCGAGGCCGGCCGCGACCTGCTGGTCTCGGCCCAGACCGGGTCGGGCAAGACGGTCGCCTTCGGGCTGGCGCTGGCCACCACCCTGCTGGGCGAGGCCGACCGGTTTGCCGACAATGCCGCGCCCCACGCCCTGATCATCGCCCCGACGCGCGAGCTGGCGCTGCAGGTGTCCAAGGAGCTGGAGTGGCTGTACGCCCAGACCGGGGGGCGGATCGCCACCTGCGTCGGCGGCATGGACCCGCGGGCCGAGCGCCGCGCGCTGGAGCGCGGGGCGTCGATCGTGGTGGGCACGCCCGGCCGCCTGAAGGACCATATCGAGCGCGGCGGCCTGGACCTGTCGCAGATCAAGGCCGTGGTGCTGGATGAGGCCGACGAGATGCTGGACATGGGCTTCTCCGAGGACCTGACCTTCATCCTCGACGCCGCGCCGGCCGAGCGCCGGACCCTGATGTTCTCGGCCACCATCGCGCGCGAGATCGCAGTGCTGGCCAGGACCTATCAGCGCGACGCCCTGCGGATCGACACGACGTCAAAGACCGTCGCCCACGGCGACATTGAATACCGGGCCATCCGCATCGCCCCGCACGAGATCGAGCACGGGGTGGTCAACGTCCTGCGCTGGTTCGAGAGCCCGGGGGCCCTGGTGTTCGCCAACACGCGCGAACGGGTGAAGCATCTGACGGCGTCGCTGCGCGAGCGCGGCTTCCAGGTCGTGGGCCTGTCGGGCGAGCTGACCCAGTCGCTGCGGTCCGAGGCGCTGCAGGCGCTGCGCGACGGGCATGCCCGGGTCTGCGTGGCCACGGACGTGGCGGCGCGCGGACTGGACCTGCCCGACCTTGGGCTGGTCATCCACGCCGAAATCCCGGTCAACAAGGCCACCCTGCTGCACCGCTCCGGCCGGACCGGCCGGGCGGGCAAGAAGGGCGTCTCGGTCCTGATGGTCAGCCATACGCGGCGCCGCAAGGTCGAGCTGATGCTGCAGTCGGCCAACATCAAGGCCGAATGGGCGGGCCCGCCCAGCGCCGACGAGATCCGCGCCAAGGATCAGGAGCGGATGCTGACCGATCCGGTGCTGACCGCCCCGGCCGACGAGGAGTCGCTGGAGATGGGCCGGCGGCTGCTGGAGCGGACCAGCCCCGAGCACGTGGCCGCCGCCCTGATCCGTCTGTACCGCGAGAAGCTGCCGCCGCCCGAGGACGTGCAGGACGACGCCCGCATGGCCCGGGCCCAGGCGTCGGGCGTCAACGAGCGCGGCCAGAAGGAAGGCCCGCTGGTCGACTTTGCCCGCGGCGGGGACATGAGCTGGTTCCGGATCAATGTGGGCCGCGAGAAGAATGCCGATCCCAAATGGCTGCTGCCGCTGATCTGCCGCCTCGGCCATGTGACCAAGCGCGACGTCGGCTCGATCAAGATCTTCGACCGCGAGACCAAGTTCGAGATCACCGCCGAGGCCGAGGCCAGGTTCCGCGCCGCCATCGCCAGGGCCGGCGATCCGGACGTGACCATCCAGGAGGCCGTGGCCCCGGGGCCGGGCGAAAAGTCGCTGCGCAAATGGGACAAGCCCGGCGGCGAGCGGCCCTCCCCTGACCGGCCGGCGCGGAGCGACAAGCCCTTCCACAAGCCCCGCACCGAGGGCGAAGCGCCGAAGAAGCCCTGGACCCCGCGTCCGGAGCGCGCGGCCGAGCCCGCCTCCGCCTCGGGGGCGGCCCCGGGCGGCAAGACGGCCTGGGTCAAGCGGACCAAGGACGCGCCGACCCCCGCAGGCAAGAAACCCTGGGTCGAAAAGCCGAAAGCCAGGAAGCCGTGGACGCCCAAGCCCGGCGCACCGGCCGGCAAACCGGCTCCGGGTGGCAAGCCGTTCAAACCCAAGGCCAAACGCGGCTGAAACCTGGCCAGAAGACGCAGCCGTTCGGGATCGTCGGCCGCCTCGCCTGCATGCGGTTCAGGGCGTCCGGCCCCGGGTGGAGGCACGGATCACGAGCTCGGGCCGGACGACCTGTCGTCCGACATCCTGCTTGCCCTCGATCAGACCCATCAGGCGCTCCAGCGCACAGCGGCCTGTGCCGGCGATGTCGCTTCTCAGCGTCGTGAGCGCGGGCCGCACCAGGGCGGCCAGGGGCACGTCGTCGAAGCCGACCACAGCGACGTCGTCCGGACAGTGCAGGCCTTCGTCCTGAAGGGCCAGCATGACGCCCAGCGCCATCATGTCGTTGCCGGCGAAGACGGCCTCGGCAGGGCGCGACCCGCGCGCCAGCGCCTGCCCGGCGCGGCGGCCCGATGCCTGGTCGAAGTCGCCCTCCATGACCCGGGCGTCGAGGCCGGCGTCAGCCATGGCCTGAAGATAGCCGGCCAGCCGGGCCTCGGCCTCCGGGTTGGCGGCGGGACCGGAGATGTGGACGATCTCCCGACATCCGAGCTCGATCAGGTGACGGACCGCGATCATGGCACCGCCGTGGTTGTCCACGACGATCGACGGGCAATCGGGTTCGACAGCGCCGTCGTTAAGCCGCACGACCGGCAGATCGCCGGTCAGGCCAGCCGCGGCCTGGCCGACCGAGGCATGCGGCGACATCAGGATCAGGCCGTCGACCCGGCCGCGCATGGAGCGGACCGCCGCGGCGGCCTTTCCGGCATCATCATGCGAACTGGAGACGATCAGATGATAACCGCGCGCGCGCGCCGCGAGATCGATGCCGCGAATCAGCTCCGAGAAGAACTCGCCGTAGAGATCCGGGAGGATGACGCCGACGGTCTGGGTCCGGCTGGTGGAAAGACTGCGCGCGCCCGAGTGGGGGATGTACTGCAGGGCTTCGACCGCCTCCATCACCTTGCGCCGCGTGACTTCGGTGACCGGACCCGCGCCGTTCAGAACGCGCGAGACCGAGGCGACCGAAACCTCGGCGCGCCGGGCCACGTCACGGATGTTGGGCGGCTTCACGCCGACCCTCCCCACGCGCAGCTGCACGGTGTGGACTGTCCCATGAGGGTTTCCTCCTGAACGCCCCCGCCGATGCCGGCCCCTTGGCGGGGTCCGTCCGAACGGAGACGTGTAATCGGTTACATCACACAGTGGGCGGCCGCCCTGCAAGGGCCCGGGTTTGGCCACAGCGGGGTTGTGCCCGTCCCGCTACCCGCGTAGGCGCCGGTCGTCGCCACACCTCCCCGTTCCCACCCCGCGCTCCCAAGGCCTCTGAGATGACGTCAGACACCACCGGCAAATTCCTGTTTCCCGGGGGATTCCTGTGGGGCGCCGCGACGGCGGCCTACCAGATCGAGGGCTCGTCCATGGCCGACGGCGCGGGGGCCTCGATCTGGGACCGGTTCAGCCACACGCCGGGCAATATGATGGACGGCGTCACCGGCGACGTAGCCTGCGACCACTACAATCGCTGGCGCGCAGACATTGCGCTGATGACCCGGCTGAACCTGCAGGCCTATCGGTTCTCGGTCAGCTGGAGCCGTGTCATGCCGCAGGGCAAGGGGGCGGTGAACACGGCCGGCCTCGACTTCTACGACCGGCTGGTCGACGGCCTGCTGGAGAAGGGCATCACACCCCTGTGCACCCTGTATCACTGGGACCTTCCGGCGGCGCTCGACGACCGCGGCGGCTGGCTGAATCCGGACATCGCCGACTGGTTCGCCGACTATGGCCAGGTCCTGTTCGAAAAGTTCAAGGGGCGGGTGAAGACCTGGGGCACGATCAACGAGCCGTGGGTGATCGTCGACGGCGGCTATCTGCACGGAACCCTGGCGCCCGGCCACCGCTCGGCCTTCGAGGCCGTGATTGCGGGCCACAATGTGTTGCGCGCGCATGGCGCGGCGGTGAAGCGGTTCCGCGAGGTCGGGGAGGGCCAGATCGGCATCGTCCTCAACATCGAGCCGAAATATCCTGCCAGCGACCGGCCCGAGGACGAGGCCGCCCGCAAGCGCGCCGAGGCCCAGATGAACCGCTGGTTCCTCGACCCGATCATGGGCCGCGGCTACCCTGAGGAATTGAAGGACGTCTATGGCGAGGCCTGGCGCGAATTCCCCCGGGAGGATTTCGACCTGATCGCCCAGCCCACCGACTGGATGGGTCTGAACTGGTACACCCGCGCCGTGGCCGAGAACGCGCCGGACGCCTGGCCGACCCGCTCACGTCCGGTCAAGCAGGTGCAGCATCCGCACACCGAGACCGGCTGGGAGGTCTATGCCCCCGCCCTGACCGACACCCTGGTCTGGATGCATGAGCAGACCGGCGGCCTGCCGCTCATGATCACCGAGAACGGCTCGGCCTGGTACGACCCGCCCCAGGCCATCGACGGCCGCATCCATGATCCAATGCGGGTCCACTATCTGCAGACCCATCTGCGCGCCGCCCATGAGGCGATCGGCAAGGGCGTGGACCTGCGCGGCTATATGGCCTGGTCGCTGATGGACAATCTGGAATGGTCCCTGGGCTATTCGAGGCGCTTTGGCATCATCCATGTGAACTTCCTGACGCAGGCGCGCACGATCAAGGACTCGGGTCTGCTCGATGCCGAGGTGATCCGCACCAATGGCGGCGTGCTCTAGCGATCAGGGCCGGATGCGGGCGTAGAAGGCTTCGATCAGGTCCAGTCGTCCGGCGTGGGGCACGGGGCGAGCGACGGGGCCGTCGTTGGTGAACTCCAG
>CAMCIP010000026.1 GCA_945874855.1 Brevundimonas vancanneytii | reverse complement strand
TCGCCGTCCTGGCCGTGCTCAATCTGGTCGAGTACCGCCGGGTTGACTGAGGCCGCCCCGTCGGGCGTCGCCCTGGTCACGGGCGCCGGCCGGCGCATCGGGCGCGAGATCGCGGTCCAGGCTGCGCGCGCCGGCTGGGACGTGGCCGTGCATCATCGCGCCTCGGATCAGGCCGCCGAAGAGACCGCCGCGGCCGTCCGCGCCCTCGGCCGCCGCGCCGCCGTCCTGGCCGCGGACCTGGCCGACATCGCGGCCGCCCCCGCCCTGATCGAACAGGCGGCTGGGGCCCTGGGGCCCCTCACCCTGCTGGTCAACAATGCCTCGGTCTTCGAGCAGGATCGGCTGGAGACGCTCACGGGCGACAGCTGGACGCGGCACATGGACGTCAACCTGCGCGCGCCGGTGCTGCTGGCCCAGGTCTTCGCCGCACGGGCGCCGCACGGCGCGGCCATCGTCAACCTGCTGGACCAGCGGGTGCTCAAGCCCGATCCCCGCTTCTTCTCCTATGCCCTGTCGCGCGCGGCCCTGCATCAGGCCACCACGACCCTGGCCCAGGCCCTGGCCCCGCGCATCCGCGTCAATGCCGTGGCCCCCGGCCCCACCCTGCGCTCCATCCACCAGACGGAAGGCGAGTTCGAGGCGGAGTGGTCGGCCACCCCCCTGGCCCGGCCCGTCACGCCCGCGGACGTGGCCGAGGCGGTGATCTGGCTGGCCCGCGCCGGCTGCGTCACCGGCCAGACGATCGCCGTCGATTCCGGCCAGCATCTCAGCTGGCGCACCCCTGACATTCTGGACTGAAGCCGCCCATGTCCGCCCTTCCCCTCACCGCCGGTGCCGCACCCCAGATGCGCCATCACGCCCTGACCGTGACCGTGCGCGGCCTGACCCTGCAGGCCGAGATCGGCCACTATGCGCACGAGCGCGGCCGCACCCAGACCCTGATCGTCGACGTGACGCTGGAACTGGCCCCCGGCCCGGTGCGGCACCTGGCCGACACGGTCAACTATGAGGCGGTGCGCGCCGCCGCCCTGGCCCTGGTGGCCGAGGGGCATATGGAGCTGATCGAGACCTTCGCCGAGCGGCTGGCCCATGCCTGTCTGGCCGACGACCGGGTGCGGACGGCGAAGGTCCGCGTCGAGAAGCCGGGGGCGCTGGAAGGGGCCGCCGCCGCGGGCTGCGAGGTGCATCTCGGCCGCTGAGACCCGACGGCCGTTGCGCGCGGCGCCCGCGCCCGGCACAATCGGCGGGGAGAGTCCAGGAACCGACCATGGCCGAAACCGGCGACCGCGAGACCCCGAACGGCCCACTCCCGGGCGCCGGCGACGAGTCCGATCTGGACGCCGCCGTCGGCTTTGCGTCTCCGGAGGCCCTGATCGGTCGTCCCCGCGCCCCGGAACCCGCACCGCCGCCCGCGGTCGAACCTGCGCCTGAGCCGGTCGCAATCGAGCCGGAACCCGCGCCCCCGGCCGTGACCGCCGCCCCCGCCGCGCCTCCCAAGGCGGCGAACGCCCCCTCCCCTGCCCCCGCCCCCGCCGGATTCGGTGCGCGGCAGAAGACGCCGCCGGCCGGGGCGCCGATGGGCCTCCACGCCGTCTATGCCCTGATCCTGTTCGCCGTGCCGACCCTGGGGGCCTCGGCCGTGGTCGGTCTGGCGGCGGTGGTGTTTCGCGACCCGCCGGACCAGGAACCCTGGGCCAGCCACCACGTCTACCAGCTGCGCACCCTCTGGACGGCCGCGATCGTCGCCGTGCTGGGCGCCATCCTGATCGTCGTCAATCTGGGCGTCTTCGTCCTTTTCGGCCTCGTCATCTGGCTGTTGATGCGCGGGGCCTGGGGGGTGTGGCTCCTGACCCGCGGCCGCGCCGTGCCGCGCCCGCGTGGCTGGGGGGTCGGCTGAACGAAGAGGCCCCCCGCCGTCGCCGGCGAGGGGCCCCTGACGTCAGCGGTGCCGGGCGTCAGCCGCGGACGCCCAGTTCCCTGAGCAGTCGCGGCTGCGGATAGACCACCCGCAAGGACTCGGTGATGGCGGCGGTCGACACCGACACTGTCCGGTTCAGGGCGGCGTCATAGCCGAAATTGCCGCCCAGGGAGTGGATGTTGCCGTCGAAGGCAGCCCCGATCACCTCGCCGCGCGCATTGATCACGGGCGAGCCGGAGTTGCCGCCGATGATGTCGTTGGTCGAGGCGAAATTATAGACCAGATCCTTGTTCACCCGCCCCTCGGCGGCCAGGAAGGCCGACGCGGCGTTGAACGGCTCGGCGCCCGTGTGGCGATCGAACAGACCCCCGATCCGGGTGAAGGCCGGGACGTCCACCCCGCGATAGGACCAGCCCTGCACCGCGCCGTAGGAGATGCGCAGGGTGAAGGTGGCGTCCGGATAGATGTTGGAGCCATAGACGGCGAACCGGGCCTGGGCCACGCGCTCGGCGGCCTGGGCGGTCGGGATGGTGACCTTCTGGTTCCACTCGCCCCCCATGGCCTGGGCGGCCGCATCATTGGCCATGACCCAGGCGATCAGGGGATCGGCGGCGGCCAGCTCCTCCGGCGTCATCGACAGGGCCGCGACGCGGAAGGCCGGATCCGTCAGGCGGGTGCCGGCGACCACGCGGTCGGCCAGGCCTTCCGGGCTCTCCTTGCCCAGCAGGGCCTTCACCTGGGGATGGTCGACCGTCAGATATTCCCGGGTCTTGGACAGCCAGTAGCCGAGCCGGATCTCCTCCATCTCGAGGTAGATCGGCGTTTCTTCCCCGAGGGCGGTTTCCAGCTGGGCCTTGCGCTCGGCCGTCAGCTGGCCGCCGGCGTTCTGGGCCGAGGCCCGGCCGATGGCGCGGGCATAGCTGAACAGGGTGGAGCCCCCGCCGGCGCTCTGGACCAGTTGCCGCCACGGCAGATACAGGTCCCGCGCGACACCCTGGATCGTCTCCAGCTCGGTCCAGGGATCCCCGATCCGCTGTTTCAGCGCCGGGTCCGCCTCGACCGCGGCCCGCAGCCGGGCCTCTTCCTCGCGCTTGGTGGCCATGAAGCCGGGATCCAGCAGGGCCTGGTGCTGGCCGTACTGGGCCTTGAAGCTGTTCTCCAGGCCGAAGATCGGATCGACCGAGACCCGCTTGGCCTCCTCGCCGGAGGCCGCATAGGCCAGGAACCGGCCGCGCAGTTCCGACGCCTGGATCAGCGTCACCGGCAGCTGCTGGTCGCGCAGCCGCTCCAGCTGGCTCATGGTCAGCAAGCGCGAGGTGGAGCCGGGGTTGCCCACCACGAAGGTCGGCTCGCCCTCGCGCGGGGCATTGGCGTTCCACTTCAGGTGATTGGGCGTGGCGACCGGCCGGCCGTCCTCATAGGCCCGCAGGAAGGACGCATCGAGGGCGTAGCGCGGGAAGTTGAAATTGTCCGGATCGCCGCCGAAGAAGGCCGCCTGGAACTCGGGCGCGAAGGCGATGCGCACGTCGTCATAGCGGCGGTACTTGTACAGGGCGAACCGGCCGCCGCGGTAGAAGTCGACCACCTGGCAGTTGAGCTTCGGATCGCCGGCGCAGTTCTCCTGGGCGATGCGGGCCACCTCGGCCTGGCGCGCCCGGGCGAAGTCCTGGCCCTGCATGCCCACGCCCGCCATCAGCATCCGGTCGGTGACGTCGACGATGTCGGTCAGCACCTCGGCGGTCTGGCCGGGGCATTTCTTCTCTTCCTCGCGCGTGTCGACCAGGAAGCCGTCCGCGACATAGTCGGTCTCCGGCGACGACAGTTCCTGCAGACAGCCGACCACGCAGTGGTGGTTGGTCAGGATCAGGCCCTCCGGCGAGACGAAGCTGGCCGAACAGCCCTGGATCCGCACCGAGGCCAGCCGCACCCGGTCCAGCCACGCCTGGTCCAGGCTCAGGCCGTACTTCTGGTTCACGGTCGCGAGCGGGAAGTTGTCGAAGGTCCACATGCCCTCTTCACGCGCCACGGCCACGCCGGGCACGGCGACCATGGGCGCGACGGCCATGACCGCAGACAGAGCCAGGGACAGGCGAAGGGATCGGAATTTCATGGGTGAAAGGCTCCGGACGCCGCGAACCCTTCGCGGCGTTACACCGTAACTATCCATCCGGGCGCGGCGGGGGGCAAGGGTCCGTGGGCCGCCCCTGCGCCTTACCCCGATTTAACTTGGCTCGCCCGTCCCTGACGGGCCTATACCGGGCCACGTACAGGGGAACACGAAGCGAATGTCGCTCGCGCTTGCAACGCTGCTCTATGAGTGGCGCCGTTACATGGCCGCCGTCATGGCCCTGGCCCTGTCGGGCCTGCTGGTCCTGGCCATGACCGGGGTCTTCATCGGCATCGGCAAGGGCTTTACCGCCACGATCGAGCGGTCGGGTGCCGACATCATGATCATGCAGCCGGGGGCCAAGAGCCTCATCGGCGGCCCGTCCGGCGTGCCGCGGCGGTTCATCCCCCTGGCCTATCGCCATCCCGAGGTGGTCGAGGTCCTGCCGCTGGACGGCGCCGGCGGCAGCTTCCAGAGCGTCAAGAACTACGACCCCACCATGTCCCAGGCCGAGCGCGCCAAACAGGGCGCCCCGCGCCAGCAGTTCGTCCAGACCTCGATCATCGACACCACGCCCGGCGCCGTCACCATTCCGCAGGACTATTCCCAGGAACTGGTCGACGCCCTGCGCCAGCCCTACACGGTGGCGGTCGACGAGACGGCCCTGACCAAGCTCGGGGTCAAGCTGGGCGACAAAGCCCTGTACAACGGCCAGACCGTGACCGTCGTCGGCGTGACCCGCGGCTATCCCAACATGATGCAGTCGACCATCGTCATGTCGCGCGACACCCTGCGCATGGTCGGCCAGGCTGACACCGGGCCGCGCGTCGGCCCCCTCATGATCAAGATCCGCGACCCCGCGCGCGCCGGGATCGTCGCCGCCCAACTGAACGACCTGGGCGGGGATCAGTGGAAGGCCTGGACCCGCCAGGAGCTGGCCGACGCCAATGCCTCGGCCATGTTCGAGGAAGGCATTCTGGTCATCATCATCGGCGGCTGCGTCGTGCTGGGCACCATCATCGGCGTGGCCATCACCTGGCAGACCCTGCGTGGGGCCATCATGGCCAACATCAAGGAGTTCGCCTCCCTGCGGGCGCTCGGCGTCGGCATGGGCTCCCTGCGCCGCATCGTCATGGAACTGAGCTTCTGGGTCGGGATCGTGGGGGTGCTGGCGGCCATAGGCCTGACCCTTCTGGTCCAGTGGTTCGCCCTCAGCAATGCGGTGATCATCGCCCTGCCGCCCATCCTGCTGATGATCGTCGGCGGCGGGCTGGTGTTGATCGCCATGCTGTCCGGCCTGCTCTCCATGGGCGTGCTCAAGAACAGCCAACCGGCGGACCTGCTGCGATGATGACGACCAAGGTTCACGGAAAGCACGGCGAATTCGCCATCGAGGCCAGGGGGCTGCGCAAGCGGTTCAAGACCGGCCGCACCTTCATCGAGGTGCTCAAGGGCGTGGACTTCGACGCCCGGCATGGTGACCTGACCATGGTCATGGGGCCGTCGGGGTCGGGCAAGTCGACCCTGATCGCCGCCCTGTCCGGCCTGCTGCGCCCCGAGGAGGGCCGCGTGGATGCGCTGGACGTCGACGACCTGTGGAAGCTGTCGTCCGGCCGGATCGACAAGTTCCGCCTCGATCACTGCGGCTTCATCTTCCAGGGCTTCAACCTGTTCCCGGCCCTGACCGCCCTGCAGCAGGTCGAGACCGTGCTGAGGTTCCAGGGCCTGTCCGACGGCGACGCCCGCAAGCGGGCGAAGGCCGCGCTGGAGGAGGTCGGCCTCGGCCCGCGTCTGCACCAGCGGCCCTCGTCCCTGTCCGGCGGCGAGAAGCAGCGCGTGGCCATCGCCCGCGCCCTCGCCAAGGACCCCAAGATCCTCTTCGCCGACGAGCCGACCTCCGCCCTCGACGGCGAGAACGGCCAGATCGTGATCAAACTGCTGCGCCGCGCCGCCAGCGAACACGGCGCCGCCGTCATCTGCGTGACCCACGACCCGCGCCTCGAGGCCTGGGCCGACCGGGTGATCAAGCTGGAAGACGGCATCATCATCGACGACCAACGCCGCGTGCCCGACCCTGACGCCACCCTGGCGCACCACTGAAGACCTGAGCCGAAAGACCCGCCCATGCCCGGATTCCTGAAGAAAAAGCGCACCTGGATCGGCCTTTTGCTGATCGTGCTGTTGGTCGGCGGCTTCATGTTCATGCAGTCGCAGGGCGTGGCCAAGAAGGCGGCGGACGAGAAGGCCGCGGCCAACGCCCCCGAGAGCCCCTATTCCGCCGTCGCCAACGGCAAGGCGGACGTGGAGGGCGGCATCGTCCAGATCGCGGCCCGCCGCGGCGGCATCGTGCGCGAGGTCATGGTCCAGGAGGGCGACCTGGTCGTCGCCGGCCAGATCCTGGCCCGTCAGGAGGACGACGAGGCCCGCCTGGCCTACAGCCGCGCCAGTGCCGAGGTGGCCCAGACCGAGGCCCAGCTGGCCTCCATCCGCGTCGAGCTGTCGACGGCCCGGCGTGAGCTTGAGCGCCTGTCGGCCCTGGTCGACTCCAACTTCGTCGCCGCCCAGCGCATCGACCAGGCCCGCGACGCGGTGGCCTCGGCCGAGGCCCGGCTGCAGAGCCAGAACGCCGCCATCCAGACCGCGCGCGCTCGCCTGGCCGAGGCCGCCTACAATCTGGAACTCACCGTCATCCGCGCGCCCATGAGCGGCCGCATCGTGCGCCGCTACGCCAACCCCGGCGCCGGTGCCTCGACCCTGAACGTCTCGACCATGTTCGATCTGGAGCCCGACGCGCCCCGCATCGTCCGCGCCGAGATCGTCGAGGCCGACATCCCCAACATCACTGTCGGCCAGCAGGTCGAGATCAGCCCCGAGGGCGATCCGTCCAAGGTCTATGTCGGTCGCGTCCTGCGCCGCGCCGCCGTCTTCGGCGCCCGCAAACTGGCCTCGGACGACCCGTCCCAGCGCTCGGACGAGCGGGTGGTCGAGGTGGTGGTCGCCTATGACGACGCGCCCCTGCTGATCGGCCAGCGCGTCCTGGTCAAGTTCATGAAGCCCGGCCAGACCGCCGGTGCCGCTCGCCCCAACGTCACCGGCGTCGGCCCCGACCGCGCCATGCGCCCGACGACCTGACGGCTCAGCCGCCGCGGAAGTCGGCCTCGCGCTTCTCCAGCACCGCGGCCACGCCCTCGGCGTGGTCGTCGGTCAGGTGGGCCAGGGCCTGCATGGCGGCCGTCATCTCCAGCATCTGGTCAAAGCTCACATCGCGGCCCTGACGCATCAGGGTCTTGGCCATGCGCAGGGCATGGGGCGCCTGGGCCGCGATCTGGCCGGCCGTCTCCATGGCCTCGTCCATCAGCCGTTCATGGGCCACCACCCGATTGACCAGACCCCAGCGCTCGGCGGTTTCGGCATCGATCGACCGGCCGGTGAACAGCAGTTCGGCGGCGCGCGCATAGCCGATATGGCGCGGCATCAGCCAGGCCCCGCCGTCGCCCGGCACGATGCCCAGCTTCAGGAAGGGGATGCCGAACACGGCGCGGTCGCTGGCGATCTTCACGTCGCCGAGGCCGGCCACGTCGCAGCCCAGGCCCATGGCCGGCCCGTTGACGGCCGTGACCAGCGGCACCTCCAGCCCGTACAGCGACCGCACGATGCGGTGCACGACGCGGCGATAGCGGTCGCGGATCTCGGCCCCCGGGCCGGCGAACAGGTCGCGCCTGTCCTTCATGGCCTTCAGGTCGCCGCCGGCGGAGAAGGCGCGCCCGGCGCCGGTCAGGACCACGCAGCGCACGCCCATGTCGGCGTTCACCGCGGCGCAGGCGGCGGCGAAGGCCTCGCCGTCCTCGAGGTCCGGCAGGGCGTTCAGCCGGTCGGGCCGGCTCAGGGTCCAGACCTCGATCGCGCCCTCGCGCCGCCGCTCGATCAGATCGCTCACGTCCATCTCCGCGCAAGAAAAAGCCCCGGCCTTTTCGGGGCCGGGGCGGGATCACGCAACTTCTTTAGTCCCTGTCGCGCGCGACGCGGTCGCTCGCGATAGGGGGCGGTTCAGCGTCGTCCGGGCCTGAACAGGCCTTTCAGTGAGAACAGCGGCGCGCGCCGCGGCCGGGGATCAGGATCGACCAGCAGTCCGCCCCAGTAGGCGAACGAGGTCATGGCGTGTTGGAGGTTTCGGCGTTCTTCGTTCATTCTTGGCGTCTCCTTTCGCGCAAACGAGGAAAAGAGACGCGGCGTGCTCTCAGGGTTCTGACCCTCTCAGTCGTTTCGCGTCATGTCCCATATGGGACAGGAGACCTCGGATGTCCAGTGTTTTTAATCCGAATTCGGATGGTATTTCGTGAATACGTCGTCATCAATCCCGGGACTTCCCCGCGCCGTGGCCAGCCCCTGCATCCAGGTGTGCGCCGTCGATGCGGCCTCGGGCCTGTGTCTGGGCTGCCGACGCACCCTGGCCGAGATCGCCGGCTGGTCACGCTTCACCGGGGCGGAGCGGGCGCGGATCCTGGCCGAACTGCCCGCACGGACCCTGCCGTTCTGAGCGTCAACCTTTCGTCAGCCGTGTCCGTTCACCGCGTTCAAACCCGGGGCGGGTAGAAGGAACCGTCCGCAGAAGCGGGTGCGTGCGGCAAAAGGCGTTCATGATCCGCTTCGGCGCTTCCAATCTGGCCGTCCTGACCCTGGCGGTCGGCGCCTCGCTCAGCACGGCCTGGTGGTTGACCCATCTGGACGGCCGCGGCCCCGCGCGCGCCGCCACGCCCTCCCCCGTCGTCGCCCAGTCCCCGCCTCTTCCCCCCGCCGGCCCGACCCAGATCCTGCGCGGCCCCGACGGCCACTGGTGGGCCGAGGCCCGGATCGACGGCCGTGCGGTGCGCCTGATGGTCGACACCGGCGCCAGCGTCGTGGCCCTGACCCGCGAGGACGCCGCCCGCCTCGGCCTCGACCTGACCCCCGCCGACTTCTCGGCCGAGGTCGCCACGGCCTCCGGACCTGTCGGCGCGGCCCGCGTGACCCTGGATCGGGTCTCCGTCGGCACGGTCGAGGTGCGCAACGTCGACGCCGTCGTGGTCGAGAGCGGCCTGCCGCATTCCCTGCTCGGCATGAGCTGGCTGGGCCGCCTGTCCGGCTTCGAGGCCACGCCCGAGGCCCTGACCCTGCGTCCCTAGGACTCAGGCCGCGCGCCGCGCCTCCGCCTCGCGCACGGCATCGACGGCGCGGTCCACCACCTCCAGCCCGGCCCCCGGACGGATCGCCTCGACGGTCAGCAGTCGCCGGAAAGTCCGCGCCCCGGGCCGGCCGTGCATCAGCCCCAGCATATGGCGCGTCATGGCGTGCAGCGGCACGCCCTCGGCCAGCCGGGCCGCCAGATAGGGCCGATGCCGCGCCACCGCGTCGAACGGGTCGACGTCCGGCCCCGCCGCGCCGAACACCGCCCGGTCGACCCCGCCCAGCAGGGCCGGCTCATGATAGGCGGCGCGGCCCAGCATGACGCCGTCCAGCGCCACGCCCTGCTCGTCCGGCGCCAGATGCGCCACCGCCGCCTCCAGCGAGGGCACGCCGCCGTTCAGCACCACGGTCAGATGCGGCCGCTCCCGCTTCAGCCGGCGCACGAGGGCATAGTCCAGGGGCGGCACGTCGCGGTTCTGCTTGGGCGACAGGCCCTCCAGCCAGGCCTTGCGGGCATGGACGACAAAGGTCGCCACCCCCGCCGCGGCGCAGGCGTCGACCAGGGCGAACAGGGCGATCTCCGGCTCCTGATCGTCCACGCCGATGCGGCATTTGACGGTCACCGGCACCTCGACCGCCGCGCCCATGGCGGCCATGCACTCGGCCACCAGGTGCGGCTCGCGCATCAGACAGGCGCCGAACCGGCCGGACTGCACCCGGTCCGACGGGCAGCCGACGTTCAGATTGATCTCGTCATACCCCATCGCCGCCCCGATCCGCGCCGCCTCGGCCAGCCGGTCCGCGTCCGACCCGCCCAGCTGCAGGGCCACAGGATGCTCGACCCCGTCGAAGCCCAGCAGCCGCGTCCGGTCGCCATGGATCACCGCCTCGGCCGTGACCATCTCGCTGTAGAGCAGGGCATGGCGGGTCAGCGCGCGGTGAAAGGCGCGGCAGTGCCGGTCGGTCCAGTCCATCATCGGCGCGACGGACAGCCTGTGGGGCGCGGGCGTCATGGGAGGGGGCGGATACACGAAAACGCCCGCCGGGGCGACCGGCACGACGCCCTCAGGCCCCGGCCTTCTCCACCTCGTCCTCGTTCAGCAACCTGCCTTCCCGGCGCGGCTTCACATAGGGGGCGGGCTGGGGCGTGGGGGCGTTGCCGCGCATCAGGGCCCGGCCGGCCTGGATCCCCCCGGTCAGCTGCAGGGTCAGCCGCTCCTCGTCGCGCCGACGCGCGTCCTCGATGCTCTCGCGCGCCTCCTCCGGCTCCACGCCCAGGCCGATCAGGACATGCTCGCTGAAGGCCAGGGCGGATTCGAAGGTCTCGCGGATCTGGTACTCCACCCCCGCCTGGATCAGCCGCATGGAGTGGCCGCGGTCGAAGGCGCGGACGTACAGTTTCGCCAGCGGGAATTCTGCGGTGACCAGTTCCACGATCCGGTCGGCGCTCTCGGCCTTGTCGACACAGACCAGGATGGCCTCCGCCTCCGCCGCGCCCGAGGCCCGCAGCACGTCCAGTCGCGTGCCGTCGCCATAATAGACCTTGAAGCCGAAATTGCCGGCCGCCTGGATCATCTCCACGTCGTGGTCGATGATGGAGACGTCCACGTCGCGCGCCAGAAGGGGCTGTGAGGCCACCTGGGCGAAGCGGCCGAAGCCGACGATCAGCACCCGCTCGCGCAGATCCTGCGCCGCCTCGATCCCGTCCATGGACGGCACTGCCGCGGGCCGGATGCGGTCGGCGATCATCAGGCGCAGCGGCGTCACCGCCATCGACAGGACCACGATCGCCGACAGGACGGACGCCGTGCGCGCGTCGAACAGGCCGACGGCGAGCGCCGCCGCATAGAGCACGAAGGCGAACTCGCCGCCCTCGCCCATCAGGGCCGCCCGCGACAGGGCCTCGCCGTGGCCGTGACGGAACCGGGCGATGGCATAGACCGCCGCCAGCTTCAGCCCCATGAAGGCGACCAGCCCGAGCAGCACCAGCCGCCAGTCCGCGACCACCACGCCGAGATCCAGCGACATGCCGACGCTGAGGAAGAACAGGCCCAGCAGGATGCCGCGGAACGGCTCCACATCCGCCTCCAGCTGGTGGCGGAAGGTGGACTCCGACAGCAGGACCCCCGCCAGAAAGGCGCCCATGGCCATGGACAGCCCGCCCTGCGCCATGGCCCAGGCCGCGCCCAGCACCACCAGCAGGGCGGCGGCGGTCATCACCTCGCGGCCGCCGAAACGGGCCAGCAGGCGGAAGATCGGGTTCATGGCCCAGCGCCCGGCGACATAGACCACGGCCACGGCCGCGACGGCGAGGCCGACCGTCATCCAGACCGGACGGGTCGCCGCGACCTCGGCCCCATAGGCGGCGCCCAGGGCCGCCACCATGGCCAGCAGGGGCACGATGGCCAGGTCCTCGAACAGCAGGATCGACACCACC
This sequence comes from Brevundimonas vancanneytii, assembly GCA_945874855.1. GTDB lineage: Bacteria > Pseudomonadota > Alphaproteobacteria > Caulobacterales > Caulobacteraceae > Brevundimonas > Brevundimonas vancanneytii_A. The sequence continues at coordinate 3,818 of CAMCIP010000026.1, read as the reverse complement.
CTCTGGCCCGCCGGCTCGGCATTCTCGCGGCGCTCCTCGAGCAGCTGCATGACGATGGCGGTGGACGACAGGGCGAAGCCCGCGCCCGCGATCAGGGCCGCGGGCCAGGCGAGGCCGGCCATCAGCGCCGCTCCGGCCAGCAGGGCCCAGCAGGCCGTGACCTGAAGGGCGCCCAGGCCGAAGATCTCCTTCCTGAGGCTCCACAGCCGCGCGGGTCGCATCTCCAGGCCGATGAGGAACAGGAACATCACCACGCCCAGCTCGGCGACGTGAAGCACAGCCTCCGGCTCGCGCACCATGCCGATGCCGAACGGACCGACCAGCAGGCCGGCGGCCAGATAGCCCAGCACCGACCCCAGCCCCAGGCGCCGGAACAGCGGCACCGCCACCACGGCCACCGCCAGCAGGCCCACCGCATGGCCCAGTTCCATCCCGCCGCCTGCTTCCGCCATCATCGATCCCCCGGCCTGGGCGACAGGTAGGGCGCCGGTTGCGCCGACGCCAGTTTCCGGCGGTCAGGTCATGCTAGGCTGGGACGTGGACCAGATCAGCCTCAAAGCCGCCCGCCGCCTGGCCCTGGCCGCCCAGGGGTTCGGCCGCACCCGCCCCGAGGCGCCCGACCGGCGACATGTGCGCGACCTGATACGGCGTCTGGGCGTGGTCCAGATGGACAGCGTCAACGTCCTGACGCGCACCCACTACCTGCCCAAGTTCGCGCGGCTGGGCGCCTATTCCCACGGGGCGCTGGAGGCGGAGGCCTGGGGGCCGCGCCGGTCGCTGTTCGAATACTGGGGGCATGAGGCGTCGCTACTGCCGCTGGAGACCCAGCCCCTGCTGCGCTGGCGCATGGACCGCGCCCGCGACGGCGCCATGTGGACCGGCCTCGCCCGCTTCGGCCGCGAGCGGCGCGACTACATCGACGGCGTGCTGGCCGAGATTGAGCGGCGCGGCCCCGTCACCGGCGGGGATTTCGCCAGCGGTCCGCGCGGCGCGCCGGGCTGGTGGGAATGGTCGGACGGCAAGCGCGCGCTGGAATGGCTGTTCTGGGCCGGGCTGATCACGACGAAGACGCGCCGCGGGTTCGAACGAGTCTACGACCTCACCGAGCGGGCGCTTCCGTCCCGCATCCTCGACCTGCCGACACCGTCCGAGGCGGACGCCCAGCGCGACCTCGTCCGTATCGCCGCGCGGACCATGGGGGTGGCGACCCTGGCCGACCTGCGCGACGTCTTCCGCCTGCCCCTGGCCGAGACCCGCGCGCGCGTCGCCGACCTGGTCGAGGCGGGCGAGCTGACGCCCGTCACCGTGGAGGGCTGGCGGCACACGGCGTATCTGTCGCCCGACGCCCGCGCCCCGCGCAAGGTGACAGGCGACGCCCTGCTGTCGCCCTTCGACAACCTGATCTGGACCCGCGACCGCACCGAGCGCCTGTTCGGCGTGCGTGTGCGGCTGGAGATCTACACCCCGGCCGACAGACGCCTGCACGGCTACTACGTCCTGCCCTTCCTGCAGGACGAGGCGATCACCGCCCGCGTCGACCTCAAGGCCGACCGCAAGGCCGGCACGCTTCTGGTGCAGGCGGCGTGGCGAGAGCCGGATGCGACGCCCGACACGCCCGCCCGTCTGGCGGCGGAACTGACGCGCATGGCCGGCTGGCTGGGGCTGGAGCGGGTTGAGGTCGTGGGCAGGGGCGATCTGGCCGAGGCGTTGGCGGCGGCGTCAATCGGCTGAGGGAGGAGATTCCAACGGTCGGCTGCGGGGGATAACGGAACGAACGCTACCCCTTGGCCCTGTCCAGACGATCACTGGCGGATTTACCGCCAGCGCGAGGGGGCCATTCTCTCGTCCGTTGACGGTTCTATCAGAACTTTGTGGTCCATTATCCCGGATCCGTGGTCCAAATTCGTGCGAGCTTATGACAAATCCTTGCCTTCGATGCACGGTGGACCAGAACTGCTGTCGGGACCTGCATGGGCTTCTTTTGAATGAAGCCGAGTATCAGCGCCATTTCGCAGGACGGTCAGATCATCTGTCGATCGTACGAGACAGTCACGTTTATCGACTGTCGTCAAACGGACGGGGACCTTGCCCGAATTGGGACATGGGGTGCGCCATTCATGCTGATCGGCCCATGGATTGTGCTCTTTACCCGTATACGATCGGAAACATCTTCGAGGAAAAAGGGAAGGTCTACGCGACCTATCACAGCCGCACGGAATGCCCTCTGAGCGCCGAGATCATTCAACCCAGACAGCAGGCTGAACAGCTGATCCACGACTTCCTGAAGCGGACTTACGGAGAAGAGACGGAAGTGGTTGTGCGCCATGATGAAGGCGCTGCCCGACTTTACCACATCGCACGTCGCGCAGCCGCAAAGTCAGGCAAGATTTTATCGTCGGTGACGAGATGAAATTGAACCCATTCCGTCGGCACGATCTGCGAGCCAACAAGATCGGCTACAAGGGCGTCACGTGACGGGCTTTGCCCTCCTGCCGAGAGCAGACATGCCGAACGGCTTCAGAGGCTCGAGCGCGGTCACTCAGACCTCATCCGGAAGCTGACACCGGCCCCCCTCACACCTCGAACCGCACCCCCTGGGCCAGCGGCAGGTCGCGGCTGAAGTTCACGGTCTGGGTCTGGCGGCGCATATAGGCCTTCCAGGCGTCCGAGCCGGATTCACGCCCCCCGCCGGTGTCCTTCTCGCCGCCGAAGGCCCCGCCGATCTCGGCGCCGGACGGGCCGATGTTGACGTTGGCGATGCCGCAGTCGCTGCCCCAGGCCGACAGAAAGGTCTCGGCTTCGCGCAACGACCCGGTGAAGACGCAGCTGCTCAGCCCCTGCGGCACGGCGTTCTGCATCTCGATCGCCGCGTCGAAGTCGCGCCAGGTCAGGAGGTACAGGATCGGCGCAAAGGTCTCGTGCTGCACCACCGCCGTCTGGGCCGGCATGCGCACGATGGCGGGGCGGACATAGGCGCCTTCGCCCGCCACCCGCGTGCCGCCGACGATCAATTCGCCGCCCTCGGCCACCGCCTGCGCCAGCGCCCGGTCGAAGGCCTCTGCGGCGTCCGCGTCGATCAGCGGCCCCACCAGGGTACCCGCCACGCGCGGATCGCCGACGGGCAGGGTCTCATAGGCCGCCTTCAGCCGCGCGATCAGGGCCTCGGCCACGTCTTCATGGACCAGCAGACGACGCAGGGTGGTGCAGCGCTGGCCGCAGGTGCCGACCGCGGAAAAGGCGATGGCCCGCACCGCCATGTCCAGATCGGCCGAGGGCGTCACGATCATGGCATTGTTGCCGCCCAGCTCCAGCAGGCTGCGCCCCAGCCGCGCCGCCACCGTCTGCGCCACCGCCCGGCCCATGCGGGTCGATCCGGTGGCCGAGACCAGCGGGATGCGCGCGTCGGCGCTCAGCGTCTCGCCCGCCTCGCGCCCGCCGATCACCACCTGCGACAGGCCTACCGGCGCGTCGTCGCCGAACCGGGCCAGCGCGCGCTCGAACACGGCCTGGGTCGCCAGCGCCGTCAGCGGCGTCTTCTCCGACGGCTTCCAGATCACCGGGTCGCCGCACACCAGCGCCAGGGCGGCGTTCCAGGCCCAGACCGCGACGGGGAAGTTGAAGGCCGAGATCACCAGCACCGGCCCCAGCGGCTGCCAGGTCTCGCGCATATGGTGGCCGGGCCGCTCACTGGGCAGGGTCAGGCCGTGCAGCTGGCGCGACAGGCCGACGGCGAAGTCGCAGACGTCGATCATCTCCTGCACCTCGCCCAGCCCCTCGGAGACGATCTTGCCCGCCTCCAGGGTGACCAGGCCGGCCAG
>CAMCIP010000025.1 GCA_945874855.1 Brevundimonas vancanneytii | reverse complement strand
TAGGGACGTCGCGCGGGTTCGCCCGCAGGGTTCACCGCCCGAGGCGTCCGGGTTGGTCGCGAGAACCGGTCCGTAAGGGCCGGTCCAGAGGAATGACCGTCACCTGCTTGCAGGGACAGAACCCGGCTTACAGACCGTCTGGCATTTTTTCTTGAGGGCCCTACCGCTCGGCCCGCGGGGCCTCGCTGCTTGAGGGCGTCCTTGTTTCCGGCGCTTCCGCTCGCGTCGCGGGCGCTCGCTGCTTGAGGGTCGGGAGATCCTCCCCCGTAGGGGGAGGCGGACCGCGGAGGGCGAAGCCCGACGGGGTGGAGGGGGCGCGATCCCGGACTGGGCGGTCGATCGTCGGCCGCCGGCGACTGAGGCAAAACCCCCTCCACCCCCGCCGCTGCGCGTCGGCGGTCCCCCTCCCCCTGCGGGTGAGGATTGATCACCCCCCGTTAACCCCTTTGGCCGCCGGATGGCGCATCCTGTCCACAGGGCGGTGGATACTTCACGATGTTCTTGTTTCGTACACGTCCGACAAGTCTAGCCACCCACGATCAAGGTTAAGGATCGTCAACCAATCCCATTGTGACCCATCTGATCCCATGTTATCCCATCACTCATGATTTGAGGGGGACGGGCGCGCATCCGCGCGGCCGGGGGATTTCAGGGCGGACCCATCAGGGCCGGAAGTGGGGCGGGGCGTGTTTCTCTCGACGTTCGAGAAACAATTGGACGGCAAGCGTCGCCTGCTGATCCCGCAGGAGTTCCGCACGGCCGACAACGGCGCCGAGCACCGGATCTTCTGTTTTCCCTCCATCGAGGCCGACTGTCTGGAGGCAGGCGGCGACCATCTGTTCGCCGTCTATGTCGAGATGATCCGCGCCCTGCCCTTCGGCTCGGCCCAGCGCTCGGCGCTGGAATGGCAGGTGCTGGGCGAGCAGAACCGCCTGGCCTTCGACGGCGGCGGCCGCATCACCCTGCCCGAGAGCCTGGTCGCCGAGGCGGGCCTGGGCGAGACTGTCATGATCGTGGGCCTCGGCGACCGCTTCCAGATCTGGAGCCGGGAGGCCTGGGCCGCCTGGCGCGCCGAGCAGCGCCGCACCGCCCGCACCGGCATGGCCGAACTGGGCGCCCTGCGTCTGGCCGCCCAGCTGAAGCTGGAAGGAGGCGGCCAGTGACCGCGCCCGAGGCCCCGCACCTGCCCGTCCTGCTCGACCAGGTGGTCGAGGCCCTGTCGCCCCGGCCCGGCGACTTCATGATCGACGCCACCTTCGGCGCCGGGGGCTATACGCGCGCCCTGCTGGCCGCCGGGGCCGACGTCCTGGCCCTGGACCGCGACCCGACCGTCCAGCCCCACGCCGAGGCCGTGGCCGCCGACTTCCCCGGCCGCTTCACCCTGGTCCGGACGGCCTTTTCGGGACTGGCCGAGGCGGCCGAAGACGCGGGTCAACCGGTCGACGGCGCCGTCTTCGACATCGGCGTCTCCTCCATGCAGATCGACGAGGCCGACCGCGGCTTCTCCTTCCTGCGCGACGGACCTCTGGACATGCGCATGTCGGGCGAGGGGCCCACCGCCGCCGACATCGTCAATGGCTGGGAGCATGGCCCGCTCGCCCACATCCTGAAACAGTACGGCGACGAGCGGCAGTCCGGCCGCGTCGCCACCGCCATCCTGCGCCGCCGCGCCGAACGCCTCTTCTCGCGCACCCTGGATCTGGCCGAGGTGGTCGAAAGGGCCCTGGGCGGCCGTCGCGGTGCGCCGATCCATCCCGCGACCCGGACCTTCCAGGCCCTGCGCATCGCTGTGAACGACGAACTGGGCGAGCTGGAGAAGGGCCTGGTCGCGGCCGAGGCGGCCCTGCGCCCCGGCGGCCGGCTGGCAGTCGTGACCTTCCATTCGCTGGAGGACCGGATCGTCAAGGCCTTCCTGACCGAACGTTCGGGCGCCGCGCCCGGCGGCTCGCGTCACCTGCCCCAGGCGCCGGTCGCCCGGGCCCCCAGCTTCGACCTGATCTTCAAGGGCGCGCGTGGCGGCACGCCAGACGAAGTCGCCGCCAATCCCCGCGCCCGGTCGGCCAAGCTGCGGGCCGCGATTCGCACTGACGCGCCCGCCTGGGGGCTGGCCGCATGACCGCCTCTTCGCCGGTGCGCCGCCTGTTCGACTGGAAGATCCGCGGCGTCCGCTGGGTCGAGATCATCGGCGCGGTCTGCGTCGCTGCCTTGTTGTGCTCGGTCTATCTGGTCAAGGCCGACGCCCAGCGCGAGACGGCCCGGATCGCCGAGCTGGAGACGGCCATCGCCGAGGACGCCCGCCGCGTCCGCCTGCTGCGCGCCGAGGTGGCCCGGCTGGAAAGCCCGGCACGGCTCGAGGCCCTGTCCCGCTCCGCCGGCCTGGGCCCCGTCGCTCCGGACCGCCGCGTGGACGAGCGCGCGCTTGGCGCCGTGCCGCCCGCGCGCCCCGCGCCCGCGCCGGAGATCCTGCCGTGACCGTGCAGCCTCATCCGCGTCCCGGTCCCGGCCTGCCGCGCCCGCCCTCCTGGCGGCGGCTGACCGCCCTGCTGTGGTGGATCGAGCACGCCTTCGAGCGCGCCCGCGCCGCCGCCCGCCCGGAGGAGGACAGCCGCGTCCGCATCTTCCTGATCCTGGCCGTGTTCGGCGTCATTTTCACGGGCCTCGCCGGACGCGCGGCCTGGTCGGCCCTCGCCGCCCCCGCGGCCCCGACCGGCGGCGGACAGGTCGAGCGTCAACTGACCCGGGGCGATCTGGTCGATCGCAACGGCCGGCTGCTGGCCACCAATGTCGTCTTCTACGGTCTCTATGTGAATCCGGCCGAGGTCTGGGACCGCGACCTGGCCTATGACGCCCTGCGCCGTGCCCTGCCCGAGCTGGACGCCAAACGCCTGCGTTCGGCCCTGGACGGCGATCGCCGCGTCCTGGTCGCGGGCGGCCTGACCCCCGCCCGCCGCGCCGCCGCCCACGCCCTGGCCCTGGGCGGGGTGAGCTTTGAGGAAGAAGACGGCCGGGTCTATCCGCTGGGCGCCTCGGCCCGGCATGTGATCGGCGTGGCCGACGGCTGGGGCGCGGGGCTGACCGGCGCCGAGCTGGCCTTCGACGCCGAACTGCGCGCCGCCGGGATCGACGGCTCGGCCGTAGCCCTGTCGATCGACCTCCGCATCCAGGGCGTGGTCGAGAGCGAACTGGGCGCCGTCATGGCCGAGACCGGCGCCAAGGCGGGCGTGGCCCTGGTCACCGACGTCCACACGGGCGAGATTCTGGCCATGGCCAGCTGGCCCAACGACGGCACCCGCAACCTTGCCACCTCGGGCCACTATGAGATGGGCTCGGTGCTGAAGACCTTCACGGTCGCCGCAGGGGTCGATGCCGGCCTGGCCGACATGACGACCCTGTTCGACGCCTCGCGCGCCCTGGCGGTCAGCAAGGGCCGAAGCATCGAGGACTTCCACGCCGAAAACCGCATCATGACGCTGGAGGAGGTCTATCTGCACTCTTCCAACATCGGCACGTCGCAGCTGGCCATCCAGCTGGGGCCCGAGCGGATGCGGGACTATTTCAAGCGGCTGGGCCTGCTGGACGCCGCCCCGATGGAGCTGAAGGAGTCGGCCGCCCCGCGCCGGCCGGCAGACTGGTCCAACTCCACCCTGGCGTCCCTGTCCTTCGGCTACGCCATCATGATCACTCCGGTGCAGATGATCGCCGCCACGGGCGCGCTGGCCAACGGCGGTCTCTATGTGCCGCTCAGCCTGCGCAAGGGCGGGGCGGGCGTCGAGGGCCGCCGTATCGTCGCCTCCGCCACCTCGCTCGCCATCCTCGACCTGATGCGGCGCAACGTGGTGCGCGGCACGGGGGCCAAGGCCGACGCCCCCGGCCTTCGCGTCGGCGGCAAGACCGGATCGGCCAACAAGTGGACGGGAACCGAGTGGAACAGGAACGGCGTCGGCAGCTTCGCCGCCGTCTTCCCCGCCGACGGCCCTCTGAACGCGCCCCGCTATGCCGTCTTCGTCCTGATCGACGAGCCGGCCCAGGGCTCCAGCCTGGGCGGCGCCGTGGCCGCCCCGCCGGTGGGCCGGATCGTCGACCGCATCGCGCCCATCCTGGGCGTGGAGCGCCGGGCCGACCGCTGGCGCACCGCCGACGGCCGGCCGACCCCGACCCTGGCCGATCTGGAGCGGGATCAGGGATGAGCGCGCTTCGCCTGTCCGACCTGCTGCGCCGCGACCTGCCCGCTGATCCGGTGATCACCGGTGTGACGGCCGACAGCCGGCGCGTCGACCCGGGTGCCCTGTTTGTCGCCCTGCCGGGCACGGCGTCGGACGGCCGCGCCTTCATCCCCCAGGCCCTGGCCAAGGGGGCCGCCGCGGTGCTGGCCCCCATCGACACGCCGGGTGACGCCGCCCCGGTCCTGGTCACCTCCGGCGATGTGCGGCGCGCCTACGCCCTGGCGGCGCGCGGCTTCTACGGGGCCCAGCCGCAGACCTGCGTGGCCGTGACCGGCACCAACGGCAAGACCTCCGTTGCCGCCTTCTGCCGCCAGATCTGGGCCCGACTGGGCCACGCCTCGGCCAGCATGGGCACCCTCGGCGTCGTGGCCCAGCGCGGGGACGCGACCGAGGCCCTGACCCCGCCCGGCCTGACCAGCCCCGACGCGGGCGACGCCGCGCGCCTGACGGCCCGGCTGGCCGCCGACGGCGTCACACACCTGGCCCTGGAAGCCAGCTCCCACGGCATCGACCAGCGTCGTCTGGACGGGGTCCAGCTGACGGCCGCAGGCTTCACCAACCTCAGCCAGGACCACCTCGACTATCACGGCGACATGGGCGCCTATCGCGCCGCCAAGCTGCGCCTGTTCGAGACCCTTCTGCCGCGTGGCCGTACCGCCGTGCTGAACGCCGATTCCGACGCCTATTCCCGTTTCGCCGCCGCCGGCCTGATGGCGGGGCTGGGCGTCTATGGCGTGGGCCAGCGCGGCCGCGACCTGGCCCTGACCGCCCGGCGGGCCACGCCCGAGGGCCAACGCCTGACGATCGAGGGGGCAGGGCAGGTGCATCATGTCCTGCTGCCCCTGGCCGGCGCCTTTCAGGCCTCCAATGCCCTGGTCGCGGCCGGGCTGTGCGTCGCCGCCGGCTCGCCGGTCGATCAGGTGCTCGCAGCCCTCGAGGGTCTGACGGGCGCCGAAGGCCGGCTGCAGCGCGTGCCGGGATCCGCAGGCGGGCCCGAGGTCTACGTCGACTATGCCCACACGCCCGACGGTCTGGAGACGGTGCTCACGGCCCTGCGCCCCCACGCCCGTAACCGGCTGATCGTCGTCTTCGGCGCGGGCGGCGACCGCGACCGGGGCAAGCGTCCCCTGATGGGGGCCGTGGCCGCCCGTCTGGCCGACGTCGCCGTGGTCACCGACGACAATCCCCGCTCCGAAGACCCCGCCGCCATCCGCGCCCAGGTCCGCGAAGGCTGTCCGGACGCGGAGGAGATCGGCGATCGCCGCAACGCCATCATGCACGCCGTCGAAATTGCCGGCCCGGGAGATGTGGTCGTGATCGCCGGAAAAGGGCATGAGAGGGGTCAGATCGTGGGGGCGGTGACCCACCCCTTCGACGACGTCGCCGTTGCAGCCGAGGCCCTGAGACGCCATGCCTGACGCCCCGGGGCCGACCGACACCCTCTGGACAGCCGCCGACCTGGCCCTGGCCGTCAACGGGCGCATCGAGGGCGCGGCCTTCGCCTGTGCGGGCGTGACCTTCAACAGCCGGGAGGTGGAACCCGGTGACCTTTTCGTCGCCCTGCGCGGCGCGCGCGACGGCCATGAGTTCGCCGCCGCCGCCTTTCAGGCCGGGGCCGCCGCCGCCCTGGTTGAACGGCCGGTCGACGGCGGGCCCTGCGTGGTCGTGGACGACACCTTGCGCGCGCTCGAGCGGCTGGGCGCCGCGGCCCGCGACCGGGCCCCCCATGTCCGCCGCGCCGCGATCACCGGCAGTGTGGGCAAGACCAGCGTGACCCAGGCGGTGCGCGCCGGCCTCGATCTGGCCGGCCCCGCCCACGGCTCGGTCAAGAGTTTCAACAACCACATCGGGGTGCCCCTGACCCTGGCCCGCATGCCGCCGGGCGTCGACCGGGCGGTCTTCGAGATCGGCATGAACGCGCCGGGGGAAATCGGCCCCCTGGCCCGCATGGTCCAGCCGCACGTCGCCTGCGTCACCACCGTCGGCCCGGTCCACATCGAGGCCTTCGAGGACGGCGAGGCCGGCGTGGCGCGCGAGAAGGCCGCTGTGTTCGAGGGGTTGGGTCCCGCCGGCGTGGCCGTGGTCAACGGCGACAATCCGTGGTGCGACGTGCTGCGTCAGGCCGCCTTGCGGCGCGGGGCGCGGGTGCACAGCTTCGGCACGGCGTCCGACCACGACGCGCGCCTGATCGACTTCGCGCCCGACGCCGAAGGGGCCAGGGTCCAGGTCGAGATCTTCGGCCACGACTACGTCTTCCGGCTTCGCCAGTCGGGCTTCCACTGGGGCCTGAACAGCCTGGCCGTCCTGCTGACGCTGGAGGCCCTCGACGTGCCGGTCGAGACCGGGCTGGAGGCACTGTCGGCCTTCCAGCCCCTGGTCGGACGCGGCCAGATTCGCCGCGTGGCCCTGCGCCGCGGGGCGTTCACCCTGATCGACGAAAGCTACAACGCCAATCCCCTGTCCATGCGGGCAGGCTTCGCGGCCCTTGGCGCGCGCGCGGTCGAGCCCGGCGGCCGGAGGGTCGTGGTCCTGACCGACATGCTGGAACTGGGGGCCCAGTCCGAGGCCCTGCATGCGGGCCTGGCCGAGGGCATCGAGGCCGCCGCCATAGATCTGGTCCACACCGCCGGGCCGCAGATGCGCGCCCTGCACGACGCCCTGACGCCCGAGCGCCGCGGCCTGTGGCGCGAAGCCGCCGCCGACCTGGCCGACCTGGCGCAGGACCTGGTCGCCCCGCGCGACGTGGTCATGGTCAAGGGGTCCAACGGCTCGCGCGCCTCGCTGATCGCCCATGCCCTGGCGGACCTGGACCGCCTCGCCGAAGACGCCCCGGAGACGGCCTGAATGTTCTACCTGCTGTACCTCTACTACGCAGACGTGGCGCAGGATTATCCCCTGCTCAACCTGGTCCAGTACCAGACCGTGCGGGTGGCCCTGGCCATGGCGACGGCGATGATCGTGGCGGTGGCCATGGGCAGCCGCTTCATCGCCTGGATGCGCACCAAACAGGGCAAGGGCCAGCCGATCCGCGAAGACGGCCCGGTCAGCCACCTGTCCAAGGTCGGCACCCCGACCATGGGCGGGCTGATGATCCTGGCGGGCATCGCCGTGGCGGTACTGCTCTGGGGTGACCTGACCAATCCCTACATCTGGATCGTGTCGCTGGTGACCGCGGCCTTCGCCGTGCTGGGCTTCATCGATGACTATGCCAAGGTGACGAAGCAGACCTCGGCGGGTCTGACGTCCCGGCAGAAGCTCTTCTGGCAGGTCATCGTGGCCGTCGTCGCCGGGGTGCTGACGGTGCTGTGGATGACAGCCTCGCCGACGTCGCCGAACCTGCAGACGTCGATCGCCTTTCCCTTCTTCAAGGACGTGCTGTTGAACATCGGCTGGTTCTATGTGGCCTTCGCCGCCTTCACGATCGTGGGCTTCTCCAATGCCGTAAACCTGACCGACGGGCTGGACGGCCTGGCCATCGTGCCGGTGATGATGGCCTCGGCCGCCTTCGGCATGATCAGCTATCTGGCCGGCAACTTCATCTTCTCGAACTATCTGGGCATCCACCATGTCCCGGGCTCGGGCGAGCTGGCGGTGTTTCTCGCCGCCATCATCGGCGGGGGGACCGGCTTCCTCTGGTACAACGCCCCGCCGGCCAAGATCTTCATGGGCGACACCGGTTCGCTGGCGCTCGGCGGCGCGCTGGGCTCCGTCGCCGTGATGACCAAGCATGAGCTGGTGCTGGGCATCGTCGGCGGTCTTTTCGTGCTGGAGGCCGCCTCGGTCATGATCCAGGTCGGCTATTTCAAGGCCACCAAGAAGCGGGTCTTTCTGATGGCCCCGATCCACCACCATTTCGAAAAGATGGGCTGGCCCGAGTCCACGGTGGTGATCCGCTTCTGGATCGTCTCGGCCATGCTGGCCCTGCTGGGCCTCGCCACCCTGAAGCTGCGCTGAGATGATCGCAGTCCCGGGCTTCGAGGGTCGTCGCGTCGCGGTCTTCGGCCTGGGCCGGTCGGGATTGACGGCGGCGCGGGCCCTTAAGGCCGGCGGGGCCGAACCCGTCCTGTGGGACGACGGCATCTCCAGTCGCATGCAGGCCGAGGCCGAGGGCTTCGCCGTTGAGGACCTGACCACGGCCGACTGGACCCGGTTCGCGGCCCTGGTCCTGTCGCCCGGCGTGCCGCTGACCCACCCCAAACCGCATTGGACGGTCGAGAAGGCGAAGGCTGCGGGGGTGGAGATCGTCGGCGACGTGGAGCTGTTCGCGCGCGCCATGGCCGCCCTGCCGCAGGGCGACCGGCCGAAGGTGGTGGCGATCACCGGCACCAACGGGAAGTCGACCACGACAGCGCTGACGGCCTGGGTGCTGAAGCGGGCCGGGCTGACCGTGCACATGGGCGGCAACATCGGGATCGGCGTCCTGGCCCTGCCGGCGCCGACGCCCGATGCGGTCTATGTGGTCGAGGTGTCGAGCTATCAGCTCGATCTGACCACGACCTTCGCCCCTGATGTGGCGATCCTGACCAATGTCACGCCGGACCATCTGGACCGGCACGGCGGGATGGAAGGCTATGTCGCAGCGAAGGCGCGCATCTTCCGGGCGGACGCCACCCTGAAGTACGTCGGCGTGGATGACCCGACGGGCATGGCCCTGCTGGAGCAGTTGAAGCTTCGTGGCCCTGTGGACGAAGTCTCCGTCGACCGGCCGCTGGACGGTGTCACCGGCATGTATCTCCACGAGGGCTGGCTGACGCACAATGCGCACCCCGACCCGGGCGGGCCCGTCGAGCGGTGCAAGATCGTGGACCTGTCGAAGGCGCGGTCATTGCCCGGTCGGCACAATGCCCAGAACGCGGCCTTCGCCTTTCTCGCGGCCACCGACCTCGGGTTGCCACAGGCGACCGTCATCGAAGGCCTTCTCTCTTTCCCCGGACTGGCCCACCGCATGGAGCCGGTCGGGCGTCTGGGCCGTGTCCGCTTCGTCAACGACTCCAAGGCCACGAATGCCGACGCCGCACGGCAGGCCCTGTCCAGCTATGACCGGGTCTTCTGGATCGCCGGAGGGCGCGCCAAGGCCGGCGGGATCGACGATCTGTACGACCTGTTCCCGCGGGTGCAGCAGGCCTTCCTGATCGGCGAGGCGGCGGGCGCGTTTGCCGCGGCGCTGGGCGACACGCCGCACCGGATCAGCGGCGACATGGCCGCCGCCGTGCGCGCGGCCTATGAGGCCGCCTCGGCCACCGGCCGCGAGGAGGTGGTGCTGCTCAGCCCGGCCGCGGCCAGCTTCGACCAGTTTCCGGATTTCGAGGCGCGGGGCGAGGCGTTCCGCGCCGCGGTCCTTAACCTCGAGGCTACGCCTTCAGGGCATGGTTAGCGGATCATGACCGCCCAGGCCTACGTCCCGCCCTTTTCTCGCAGCGACCCCAGCCCCATCGCCCAGTGGTTCTGGACGGTGGACCGCGGCCTGCTGGCCGCCGCCCTGGCTCTGATGGCGATTGGCGTGACCCTGTCCTTCGCGGCCAGCCCCGCCGCCATCCTGGCCGAGGACGGCATCACCGATCCCTTCCACTATGCGCTGCGGATGATCGTCTTCGTCAGCCTCGGCCTGACCGCCATGGTGGGGGCCTCCTTCATGACGCCGCGCGGGGTCCGCCGCATCGCCGTCCTGGCCCTGGTGGGCGCGATCGTGGTCATGGCCCTGCTGCCCTTCATCGGCCATGAGGCCAAGGGCGCGTCGCGGTGGATCAACCTCGGCCCCTTCGGCCTCCAGCCGTCGGAGTTCGCCAAGCCAGCCGTCATCGTCTTCTCTGCCTGGATGTTCGCAGAGGGCCAGAAGGGTCAGGGCGTGCCCGGCGTGACCATCGCCTTCGTCGCCTATGCCGCCACTGTCGGCCTGCTGCTGCTTCAGCCCGACATCGGCCAGACGCTGTTGATCACCACGACCTTCATGGCCGTCTTCTTCATGATCGGCGTGCCGCTGCGCTGGATGGCGGTGCTGGGCAGTCTCGTGACGGCGGGGGTGTTCGGCCTCTACTTCGCCTTCGATCACGTCCGCTCCCGTGTCGCGACCTTCGTCACCCCCGGCGTCGAGGACACCTATCAGATCGACCGGGCGTCCGAGGCGATCCGCGCCGGCGGCCTGGTCGGGCGCGGTGTCGGCGAGGGTGTGATGAAGCGCAACGTGCCCGACCTGCACACCGACTTCATCTACTCCGTCGGGGCCGAGGAGTTCGGCCTGATGCTGTCGCTGCTGATCATCGGCCTTTACGCCTTCATCGTCGTCCGCGGCCTCAGTCGGGCCCTGCGCCTGGTCGATCCGTTCGAGCAGACCGCCGCCGCCGGCCTGTTCATGCTGATCGGCCTGCAGGCCTGCATCAATGTCGCGGTCAATCTGAACGTCATCCCGACCAAGGGGATGACCCTGCCCTTCATCAGCTACGGCGGGTCGTCCATGCTGGCCATGGGCCTGACCATGGGGCTGGCCCTGGCCCTGACGCGCAAGCGGCCCGGCGCCTTCCTTCCCGGCGGGAGTGGCCTGCTGTGGCCCGGCGCCGCCCTGCTGAAACGGGCCTCGGCATGAGCCGGACCTGCGTCGTCGCCGCCGGGGGAACTGGCGGCCACATGTTCCCGGCCGAGGCCCTGGCCCGCGAGATGGCGGCCCGCGGATGGCGCGTCATCCTGGCCACCGACCGGCGGGGCGAGGCCTATGCCCAGGGCTTTCCCGCCGACGACCGCCTGTTCCTCGACGCCGCCACCGGCCGCGGGCCCCTGGGTCTGATCAACGCCGGCGGCACGATCCTGAAGGGCATGGGTCAGGCGCGCCGGGCCTTGCGCGCGGCCAACGCCGCCGCGGTGGTCGGCTTTGGCGGCTATCCCTCGGCCCCGACCCTGATTGCCGCCCTGCTGGACCGCCTGCCGACCGTCATCCACGAACAGAACGCCGTGCTGGGCCGCACCAACCGGCTGCTGGCCGATCGCGTCCGGGCCGTGGCCGGCGCCTTTCCCATCGCCGGGCGCACGGACGTCCATGTGGTGGGCAGCCCCGTTCGCCCCGAGATCCGGCCCCTGTTTGACCGGGCCTATGCCGCTCCGGGACCCGACGGCCCGATCGAGGTCCTGGTGACCGGGGGCAGTCAGGGGGCTCGACTTCTGTCCGAGGCCGTGCCCCTGGCGCTCGCCGCCCTGCCGCCCGAAATTCGGTCACGGCTGCGGGTGCAGCAGCAGTCGCGCGCCGAAAGTCTGGAGACGGCACGTCAGGCCTATCTGGAGGCCGGGATCGCCGCCGAGGTCGCGCCCTTCTTCCGCGACATGGCCGATCGGCTGTCGCGGGCACATCTGCTGATCGGACGGGCCGGGGCCTCCACCTGCGCGGAGCTGGCCGTGGCCGGCCTGCCGTCGATGCTGATCCCGCTGGCCATCGCCACCGACGACCACCAGACGCTGAACGCCCGCGTCCTCGTCGAGGCCGGCGCAGCCGTGACGATCAAGGAGAGCGAGGCGACGCTCGAGAGGCTCGGGACCGCTCTCCTGCCCCTGCTGTCGGACCCGGCTCGCCTTGCGGCGATGTCGAAGGCGGCGCGCAGCGTCGCCCTTCCGGACGCCGCGGCACGCCTTGCCGATCTGGTTGAAGCGACCGTCCAGATCAGCGCTGGGTCAGCACTTCGTCCAAGCAGGCCTGGATTCCCGGACCATAGCCGTTGATGACGGCGTTCTGCTGGTTGGCGTCGGCGATACCGCCAATGCGGTTCTGGATGTCGGCCGCCTTGACCACCGCGGATTCCACCACGACGTCGTCGCTCAGGCCGCGTCCGCCCGGCACGGTCTGGGCACGGTTCAGCATCACGCCGGTGGCAGCCTCGAAGGCCTCGGCGGTCTCGGCGTCGGCCTGGCGATCCGAAAGGATGAAGAACATCGCCGCACAGGCGGTGTGATCCTCATAGCTCAGCGTGGTGGGGTCCTGCGTCGCGGCCAGGGCCGGCACAGCGACGACCTGGGCGGCCAGGGCGAGAGTCAGAACGGTGCGCTTCATTTCGGATATCCCTGGGGACCGCGGGGGGGGGGTTCCGCGCCACAATGGCGCCTTGTTTCGGGCCTGCCTAGCTTGCGACGCGCCGATCCCGGACGTGTGGGCCCAGGGACACGCTTTGCGGACACGGCCAGGCATGGCCAGCGCGACCGGCAACGGACCACATCTGACCTCCGTTAACCCCGTCCGCAAACCGGGCCTTCAGCGACCGGCGTCATCATGGCACCATGTACCAGGAGCCCACTGGCCTCGCCGCTCTCGTCGCGCCGCCCGACCGGCGGCGGCGCGCCCGCACGCCCCACCGCCAGGCCCGCCGTCCGGACCAGCGCGTCCGCGTCCTGGGTGAGGTCATGGACCTGGTCCGGCCCGAGGAGGTGATGCAGGAGGTCGAGGGCTGGATCGCCGCGGGTCAGCAGGCGGTGGTCGCCAACCACAACCTGCACAGCCTGGCCCTGATGCCCCGAACTCCCGGCCTGCGCCGCTTCTTCGACGGGGCCGATCTGATCCAGGCCGACAGCCGTCCCCTGCTGGCCTGGGCGCGGCTGCTGAACCCGTCGGCGCGTGCCATGCACCGGAGCACCTATCTGGACTGGCGCGACCATTTCTGGAGTCTTGCCCATCGCAAGGGCTGGCGCGTCTTCTACCTAGGTGGCGCTCCGGGCGTGGCGTCGGAAGCCGCCAGCCGCGTCGGGTCCCGCTATCCTGGTGTGACGCTTGCGACCCGCGACGGCTATTTCGACGCGGCCGCCGGGTCGCCGGACAATGCGGAAATCCTGGCCTCCATCCACGCCTTCGAGCCCCACATCCTGATGGTCGGCATGGGCATGCCGCGCCAGGAGCTCTGGATCGCCGACCACCTTGAAGCCCTGCCCCACTGCGTCGTCTTCAACGTCGGCGCCGCCTTCGACTATGAGGCCGGGGTCCAGCGCGCCGCCCCTCGCTGGATGGGCGGGCTGGGCCTCGAGTGGCTGTTCCGCCTGGTCTGCGATCCGCGTCGCCTGTTCGTCCGCTACTGCGTCGAGCCGTGGAGCCTGATCGGCCCGGCGTGGCGGGACCTGCGCCGACCGACGACGGCCGGCCGGAACCGGCTCAGTCCCTCAGCAACTCGTTGACCGCCGTCTTCGCGCGAGTCTGGGCGTCCACCCGTTTGACGATGACCGCGCAGTAGAGTGACGGCCCGCCGTTCGGATCCGGCAGGGCCCCCGGCACGACCACCGACCAGGCCGGCACTTCGCCGCGGAGGATCTCGCCTGTGGCCCGGTCGACGATCCGGGTTGTGGCCGAGAGGTAGACGCCCATGGACAGCACTGCCCCCTGGCGCACGATCACGCCCTCGACGACCTCGGACCGGGCGCCGATGAAGCAGTCGTCCTCGATGATGGTCGGATTGGCCTGGAGCGGCTCCAGCACGCCGCCGATGCCGACCCCGCCCGACAGGTGCACGTTCTTGCCGATCTGGGCACAGGAGCCGACCGTCGCCCAGCCGTCGACCATGGACCCCGTGTCCACATAGGCCCCGATGTTCACGAAGCTGGGCATCAGGACCACGTTGCGGCCGATGAAGGCGCCCTTGCGCACGATCGATCCCGGCACGGCGCGGAAACCGGCCTCGCGGAAGTCGCTGTCAGTCCAGTCGCCGAACTTGCTGGGCACCTTGTCGAACCACGGGCCGACGCCCGGCGCGGGCGAGGACGGGCCCCGATCTCCCCCCCGCATGATCTCATTGTCGTTGAGGCGGAAGGACAGCAACACCGCCTTCTTCAGCCACTGATGGGTGGTCCAGGCGCCATCCTCGCCGCGGCTGGCCACGCGGGCCTGACCGGAATCGAGCAGGTCCAGCGCCGCCTCGACCGCCTCGCGCGTCTCGCCGCGCGTTGCGGGCGACACCTCGGCCCGCGCCTCCCAGGCCGCAGAGATGATGGCGTCCAGCCGGGCGAGGTCGGTCATGCGGCGTCCCTGAAGGCGAGAGGTTGCAGAAAGTCGAGCAGGTCGGGGGTGCGGGCGTCGATCCAGTCGCCGACCTCATGGCCGTGGCCGTCGCCGACCAGGACGGTCGTCATGCCCAGGGCCTTGGCGGGGGCAAGATTGCGCGGGGTGTCCTCAAAGAAGACGGCGGCGTGGGGATCCACGTCGAAGGCCGCCAGAAACCGCCGAAAGGTGGCCGGCGCCGGCTTGGGCGTCAGGTCCATGTCCTCGATGGCGAAGACCCCGGCGAACCGGTCGGCGACGCCGAGGCGGTTCAGCACACGGGTCGCATGGCCGCGCGCGGCGTTGGTCAGCACGAATTTACGGCCCGGCAGCGCTGCCAACGCCGCGGCAAGGTCGGGATTGGGCTCCAGCCCGTCCAGCGGCACGTCGTGAACCTCGCGCAGAAACCGCTCGGGATCGACCTGATAGTTGGCCATCAGGCCGGCCAGGGTGGTGCCGTACTCATTCAGAAACTGCTTCTGCAGGACCCGCGCCTCGGGCCCCGGCAGGCCGACCGCCTCCATCAGGAACAGGTTGATCCGTTCCTGGACCAGTCGCATCACCCCCTGCTCGCGCGGATACAGGGTGTCGTCCATGTCGAAGACCCAGGCCGTCACACGCGACGGATCGACGATCATCGCGCCTTCACCAGGGTGCCGGCGCCCGTCTCGGTGAACAGCTCCACCAGCATGGCATGGGGGCGGCGCCCGTCGAGAATGACCACCGCCTCGACCCCGGCGCGGATCGCGGCCATGGCGGTCTGGAGTTTCGGGATCATCCCTCCGCTGGCCGTGCCGTCCTCGATCAGCTGTGACGCCTGACCGACCGTCATCTGGCGGATGATCTTGCCATCCGCGCCTCTGACGCCCGGCACATCGGTCAGCAAGAGCATGCGCTTGGCCTTGAGCTTGCCTGCCAATGCGCCCGCGACCGTGTCCGCGTTGACGTTATAGGTCTGGCCGTCGGCGGAGACGCCGATCGGGGCGACCACAGGCACCCAGTCCGCGTCGGATTCGATCAGCCGCGTGATCAGCTTGGCGTCGACGTCGGTGGGTTCCCCCACGTAGCCCAGATCGACCTCGCGCTCGATCAGGCTGTCGGGATCGCGCCGGGTCCGGCGGGTCTTTTCAACGGTCAGCAGGCCGGCGTCCTTGCCCGAAAGGCCGACGCCGCGCACGTCGGCCTCCTTGCCGGCCATGGTGATCCAGTGGGCGATCTCCTTGTTGACCGCGCCGGACAGGACCATCTCGGCCACCGTCATCGTATCGGCATCGGTGACGCGCAGCCCGTCGACGAAACTGGACTTTACCCCCGCCCGGTCCAGCATGGCGCTGATCTGGGGCCCGCCACCGTGGACGACGACCGGGTTCACGCCCATCAGCTTCAGCAGCACCACGTCGGCAGCGAACTGACGTGCCACGCCCGTCTCGCCCATGGCGTGGCCGCCGTACTTGATCACCACGGTCTCGCGATCATAGACCTGAATAAAGGGCAGCGCCTCGGCCAGCGTCCGCGCCGTGGCCCAGCCGCGTTCTTCAGATTGGCGTTCGGTCTCGTCCATTTCGGCGCTCCTAGCGGGAACGAGCGGGCTTAGGAAGCCGCGATGCCACAAGGTCACGCTTGTGGTTCGACACGGTTCGGATACGGTATCGGCTCGACGCAATCTGGCCGGGTGGT
>CAMCIP010000024.1 GCA_945874855.1 Brevundimonas vancanneytii | reverse complement strand
CTTGAGGCTGAGGGTCTCGCCCTCGACCGTCTCGCAGACGAACATATTGGGCCGGTACTTCTCCCAGTGGCCCGAGGCCTCCCAGAATTTGCGATCCAGAACCTGGGGCGTCTTGACCTCGACATAGCCGGCGGCGTCCAGGCGGCGGCGCATATAGGCCTCGATGACCTGCCACAGCACCCAGCCCTTCGGGTGCCAGAACACCATGCCCCGGCCCTCTTCCTGCATGTGGAAGAGCTCCATGGCGCGGCCCAGCTTGCGGTGGTCGCGCTTCTCGGCCTCCTCCAGCCGGGTCAGATAGGCCTCGAGGTCCTCCTTCGTCGCCCAGGCGGTGCCATAGATGCGCTGCAGCTGCTCGCGATTGCTGTCCCCCCGCCAATAGGCCCCGGCCAGTTTGGTCAGTTTGAAGGCCTTGCCGACATGGCGCGTGGAGGGGAAGTGCGGGCCCCGGCACAGGTCGATCCACTCGCCCTGTTTGTACAGGGTGATGGTCTCGGTGCCCGGCAGGTCGCGGATCAGCTCGGCCTTGAACTTCTCGCCGCGAGCCTCGAAGAACCGGATCGCCTCATCGCGTTCCCACACTTCGCGCTCGAACTTCGCGTCACGGTCGACGATCCGGGCCATTTCCTTCTCGATGGCGGCGAAGTCGTCGGTCGAGAAGGGCGTCTCGCGGTAGAAGTCGTAGTAGAAGCCGTCCTCGATGGCCGGGCCGATCGTCACCTGGGTGCCCGGGAATAGGGTCTGCACCGCCTCGGCCAGCACATGGGCCGTGTCGTGGCGGATGGTGTACAGCGCCTCCGGGTCGTCGCGCATGATCAGCCGGAACGCCCCGCCGGTCTCCAGCACCCGGTCCATGTCGCGCTGCTCGCCGTTCAGCTCGGCCAGAACGGCACGCTTGGCCAGTGACGGCGAGATGGAGGCGGCCACATCGCGGCCGGTCGAGCCGGCCGGATACTGTCGCACGGCGCCGTCGGGGAATTGAAGGTCGATCATGGTCAGTCTGCTTTTCGGGGCGGAACCGGGTCATAGCCCGAGCTTCCGAAGGGGTGGCATTTACAGAGGCGTTTGAGGCCAAGCCAACCCCCGCGCACCGGCCCATGTTCGATCAGGGCGTCGCGGGCGTAGTCGGAGCAGGTCGGCAGGAACCGGCACTGCTGCCCCAGCAGGGGGCTCAGCGTCAGCTTGTACCCGCGATGGGCCAGGCGCACGCCGCGTGCATAGAGGGTTTCGCCGGGGGACATGTCGCCGCGCTTATCCCTGATGCGGGAACCAAGGGCTAGACCTGACCGGCGCCGGGCGTTCGGTCATCGACGTTCTCGAGCCCCGGGGGCCCGCCATCGGCCGGAAACCGCGACATGGCGGCCTCGATCGCCTGGGCCAGGGCCTCGATTGCCACCATCGCGGAGGCGTGCCGGGCGGGATAGGTCGCCACCGGCTTGAGCAGGCGAAGGCCTTCGAACCGCCCGACCGGACCGTCCCCGCCGCGCTTCAACATGTCGGCCATGCCGTCGCGGGCGGCGCGGACCTCGGTCAGGTCGGTCCCCACGGCATGGGCCGCGACCACGGCCGCGGCGGCCTGTCCCAGGGCGCAGGCCTTCACGTCCTGGGCGAACGCCAGCACCTCGCCGTCGCGGCCGATCCTGACGTCCACGACCGCGCGCGATCCGCACAGTTTGGCGACCCGCTCGCCCGTCCCGTGCGGCAGGTCCAGCCGCCCGGCATGCGGCAGGTCCGCGGCCAGGCGCAGGACAGCGGCGCTGTAGATGTCGTCGATCATCCGTCCAACATAGGCACTGCCCCCGTCGCGCGGGAGTGGGCGGCGCTACTGCAGCGAGCCCCAGGTGCGGCTGCCGCCGGGCACGGAGGCCGCGCCGGCGCGGTCGCGGATCCAGGCCAGGTTGGCGTCGGCCATCTCGGGCGGCAGGTCCCGGCGCAGCATGCGCTCGGCCTCGGGCAGATCGCCCTTCAATCCCAGCACCAGGGCCAGGTTCTGGCGGATCTGCAGCCCGGCCTCGGGATGGGCCACGGCGCGGCGCAGCAGGGTCTCGGCCATGTCCAGATCGCCGGCGGTGAGTCGCACCATGGCCATGTTCGCCAGAATGGCGGGATTGTCCGGGGAGAGGCGCAGGCCCTCGGCCCAGGCGGCCTCGGCGTCGTCGGGGCGGCGGACCTGGTCATAGGCCACGCCCAGCAGCGACAGCGGCCGCCAGTCGCCGGGTCGGGCGGCGCGCGCCCGCTCCAGGTGGGCGATGCCGTAGAAGGCGTGGCCGCGCGCGATGTGGGCCCGACCGGCCTCCATCAGCGCCTCGACGTTGTCGGGCTGGGCCACCAGGGTGCGCTCGGCGGCCTGGGCCGCCTCCTCGAACCGGCCCAGTTCGCGCAGGGCGCGCGGCAGGGCCACGCCCGCCTCGGGGTCGGAGGGGTCGCGCTCGAACTCTGCGGCCCAGAACAGCGACCGGCTGAGCGGGTCCATCCGCGCATAGGCCGCGCGCGTCTCGGCGGGGGCGGGCGCGGCGGCGGGGGTCGGGTCCTGGGCAAGGCCCGGTGAGGCGATCAGCCAGGCCAGGGCGGTTGCGGCGATCAGACGGGTGCGCGACATGGGAGACGTCCGTGTTCGGCCGTAAGGTCGCCGGGTCGCGTCAAGGCTTCGTTAACGCTCGCAAGGACCCCCATGTCCGCCAACGCCTTCCTCATCCCCGGCTCCGACGCCGCCCTGCCGATCCGGCCCGCGCGCGGCGCCGACGACCTGACCGGCATCACGGCCACCTGGGCCCGCGCCGCAGACTTCACCGGAAAGCCGGGCCAGTTGCTGATCGTCCCGGGCCCGGACGGCGCACCGGTCGAGGCCCGGTTCGGCACGGGCGCGGAGGTCGAGCCGATGAGCGGCCGGGCCCTCGCCGCCCGCCTGCCCGCCGGTGACTGGCGTCTGGAGGGCTGGGCCGCGCCGGAGGCACAGGGGCTGGCCCTCGGCTTTGCCCTGGGGACCTATGTCTTCGACCGCTACAGGCGCCGCGAGGCCCCCCGGGCGCGGCTGGTCGCCCCCGACGGTCTGGATCTGGCCGAGACCCTGCGCATCGCCGACGCCTGCGCCCGCGTGCGCCGCATGGTCGACACCCCCGCCGCCGACATGGGACCCGCCGAGATCGAGGCCGAGGTTCGGGCGGTGGCCGGGGCGCAGGGCGCCACCGTCGCCGTCACCACCGGCGACGACCTGCTGGGTGCCGGCTATCCCGCCGTCCACGCCGTCGGGCGGGCCGCTGCGCCGCATCGCGCGCCCCGGCTGATCGAGCTCGGCTGGAACCTGGAGGCGACCGACCGGCCGCTGCTGGCCCTGGTGGGCAAGGGCGTGGCCTTCGACACCGGCGGCCTGGACCTCAAGCCCGCCGCCGGCATGCGGAACATGAAGAAGGACATGGGCGGCGCGGCCCACGCCCTCGCCCTGGCCGGGCTGGTCATGCAGGCGGACCTGCCGGTGCGGCTGGTGCTGCTGATCGCTGCGGTCGAGAACTCGGTCTCGGCCGACGCCTTCCGCCCGGGCGATGTGCTGGCCACGCGCAAGGGCCTGACGGTCGAGATCGGCAATACGGATGCGGAAGGCCGCCTGATCCTTGCCGACGCCCTGACCCGCGCCGGAGAGCATGGGCCCGCGCTGACGATCGACTTCGCCACCCTCACGGGCGCGGCCCGCATGGCGCTGGGGCCCGAGTTGCCGCCGGTCTATTGCGACGACGAAACCCTGGTCGCCGACCTGCTGGCCGCCGCGCACCGTGTGTCCGACCCGCTCTGGCGCATGCCGCTGTGGCCCGGCTACCGATCGTCGGTGGAGGCCGAGATCGCCGATCTGAGGAACGATTCCGCGGCCTGGGCCCAGGCCGGATCGGTGACGGCGGCCCTGTTCCTGCAGCGCTTCGCCCCGACCACCGGGGCCTGGGCGCATCTGGACGTCTTCGCCTGGAACCCGCGCGGCCGGCCGGGCTGGCCAGAGGGCGGCGAGGCGCAGGGCCTGCGCGCGGCCTGGGAGATGCTGCGGCATCGTTTCGCGGCCTGAGGACGTTCCGTTAACGGGACTTTCGGCCTTCGGCGCCACGGTGTGGACGAACCGGAACCTCGCGTTGACGACCCCAACTGCTTCTCCCGACGCGCGCCACTGGCTGGCGCGTCCCGACCTGGCCGAGCTGGCCCTGGAGGGGCGCGTGCCGGCCCGGGCCTATGCGCCGACCCGCGCCCTGTTCGGGATCGTGCCGGTGGCCGAGGTGTTCGACGGGCATGGCCCCGCGGCGGCCCGCATCAGCCAGCTGCTGTTCGGCGAGATTTTCGACGTTCTGGAAGAGGGCGGGGACCGGCTGTGGGGCCGTTGCCGGCGCGACGGCGTGGTCGGCTGGATCGACGCGGCAGCAGCCGCCGAGGGTGCCCACGTCCCGACCCACCGCGTCGCCTCCATCGGCGGGGTGCTGCCGCTGAACGCCCTGGTCGACCCGGCGAGGGATGCGGTCGGCGATGTGACCCTGATGCCCATCGGCCAGTTCGAACCCGATCTCGCTGTAACGGCGCAGCGGATGCTGGGCACGCCCCATGCCCCGGGCGGGCGATCTGACCGGGACACGGACTGCGCGGGCCTTGTCCAGGCCTGCCTGATCGCCTGCGGCCGGGCCGCACCGCGTCTGGCCGACGAACAGGCCGAACTGGGCCGTGCGGTGGAGGCGGATCAGGTCGCGTCAGACGATCTGGCGATCTGGACCCATCCCGTGGGCGGGCCCGGCTGGACCGGACATGCCGCCATCCTGCTGGACGGCGAGACGGTCATCCACGCCAGCGGCGCGGCCGGCAGGGTCGTGATCGAGGGCCTCGGCGCCGTCGACGCGCGGATGCGGGACGACGGCTTCGACGCGCCGCGGTTCCGGCGGCTCTAGATCAGCCGGCTGCGGCGGGCGCCGTGGCCTCGGCCGCGGCACCTTCGGCCGGAGCTCCGGCCGCGGCGGCGGCGTCAGCGGTCCCCTCGGCGGTGGGAGCGGTGGCAGCGCCCGGCTGGCGCGCCGGATCGGGCGCCGGGATGGCATAGCCGCCCGAGCCCTGGCTGCGCAGATAGGCGATCAGATTGATCCGCGTGGTTTCGTCCCGGACGCCGGCGAAGGACATCTTGGTGCCGGACACATAGCCGCCGGGCGAGGTGATGAAGGCGTCCAGGGCATCAAGGCTCCAGGTCGGATCCACCGCGGCATGGCCCGTCATCGCTTCCGAATAGGCGAACCCGGCATGGCCACCCACGGCCCGGCCCAGGACGCCATACAGGGCGGGGCCCACCCCATTGCCGCCGCTCGCGTCGATCGTGTGGCAGGCCTTGCAGCGCGCGAAGGCGGCTTCACCGGCCGCGATGTCGGCGACCGGCAGGACGGTGCCCCAGTCGATCGGCAGGGCGGCGGGTTCACCGCCGGCCGCAGCCTCTTCCGGCACATTGACCAGATAACCCATCTTTTTGGGCGGATGCGGGGCATAGGCGATTGCCACCACCTGCTGCACGCCGATGATGACGAAGGCGGTCGCCAGACCGGCGCCCAGAATCTTGTTCAACTTCAGATCGCCGCTCATCCGCGTCGTCGCTTCCCGTCAATGTGTGGAGGCCGAATAGAGGGCGCCCGCTGGGGCGCGAGGGGCCTCGCCTTGCGGACGCGTCTCTGACACGCTGGCGCGGCCTTCGCAACCGGCTGCGACCGTCTCGGGCGTCGCAGGCCCCCACAGGACGCTCGCCGCCGCATGAACCCCCTGGTCCTGATTCCCGCCCGGATGGCCGCCACCCGCCTGCCGGGCAAGCCCCTGGCCGACGTCGGGGGCCGACCGATGATCGTGCGCGCCTGGGAGCGCGCCGCCGCCTCCGGCCTGCCCGTGGCCGTGGCGGCCGGCGACGTCGAGATCGTCGAGGCGATCCGTGCCGCGGGGGGGACCGCCGTCCTGACCGATCCCGAACTGCCCTCCGGGTCCGACCGCATCATGGCCGCCCTGACCGCCCTCGACCCCGAGGGGCGGCACGACGCCGTGATTAATCTGCAGGGCGACATGCCCTTCGCCGATCCGGGCCTCGCCACCGCCTGTGCCGATCTGCTGGCCGGCCGGCCCGCCTGCGACATCGCCACCCTTGTGGCGCCTGAAGCGGGTCCCGAGGACCGCGCCAACCCCGACGTGGTCAAGGCGATCCTGACCCTGGAGCCCGGGGGACGCAGCGGCCGCGCCCTCTATTTCACCCGATCGACCCTGTACGGCGACGGCCCCGTCTGGCGGCACGTCGGCATCTATGGCTATCGCCGCGCCGCGCTGGAACAGTTTTGCGCCGCCCCGCCGTCGCCGCTGGAACGCCGCGAGAAGCTGGAGCAGCTGCGGGCGCTGGAGATGGGCCTGTCGATCCGGGCCGCGGTCATCGCCGCTCCACCCCTCTCCGTCGACAACCCGGCCGATCTGGAGGCCGCGCGGGCCCTGGCCTGAGCCCTCCCCGCCCCCAAGCCGCGAGCGACCGGGTCGCGAGCGGCAGGGCACAAGCAATTTCGTCAGATGCCGTCATTTGCCAGTATGGCCGGTGCGAGTCATGACTGCGGCCTCACCGGAGGGAACCCCCATGAAGCTCATCGCCTCACTCACCGCCGCCGCAGCGGCCGCTCTCACCCTGTCCGGCGGCGTCGCCGTCGCCCAGGACGCCTCGGGCGCCGCGCTCGTCGACTACATCTTCAGCGAGGTGGAAAGGGAGTTCGGCATCAGCCCCGCCAGCCGCCAGGCCGGCCGCCTGGCCGCCTCCGGCACCATGACCGGCACCTTCAACGTGGCGCCCAACGCCAACTACATCGCCATCGGCGCCTGCGACGAGAACTGCGCGGACCTGGATCTCGTGATCCGCGACGCCTCGGGCAATGAGGTCGGGACCGACTATGAGCCCGACGACGCGCCCATGGTGGTCATCCCCGCCGGTTCGGGCGGCCGCTACACCTTCGAAGTGATCATGGCCACCTGCTCGTCCAACTGTAACTGGGGCGTCCGGTCCTACAACGCCGGCAACTGATCCTCAGGGATCCACCCCGTCGACCCAGGCCTGGATCAGGGTCCGGGCAATGGCGACGCGGGGCGGGGCGATGATCGCGGGGTGGCGGCCGGCCAGCACGTCGGCCGCCTCTCCGCGCGTCAGCCAGGCCGACTCGGCCAGTTCCGCCGGGTCCAGGGTCACGGTCTCGTCCGTCACCTCGGCGATCAGCCCGATCATCAGCTGCGACGGAAAGGGCCACGGCTGGCTGGAGTGATGGCGCACGCGCCCGACGACCAGGGCCGTCTCCTCCTTGAGCTCGCGGGCGCAGGCCTCCGCGATCGATTCCCCGGGCTCCACGAAGCCGGCGGGCGCCGACATCCGGCCTGGGGGCCAGGCCGGGGCACGGGCCAGCAGGCAGCGATCCTCCGGCCCGCCCCTGTAGACCGGCAGCATGATCACCACCGGATCGACCCGGGGGAAATGCTCGGCCGCGCAGGCAGGGCAGATCCGCTTCCACCCCCCGCAGGCAGGATCGGTGGCCGCGCCGCAGTTGGCGCAGAACCCGTGCCGCCGCCGCCAGTCGAACAGGCTCCGCGCAACGCCCGCCATGGCGGCGTCGCCGGGACTCAGCACCATGGCGGCCTCGCGCAGGGGCATCACGTCCGGCCCGGCCGCGGCGACCTCCACAGCGAAGACGGGCGCCCCCTTCCACAGGCCCAGAAACACCTCCGGCCCCACGGCGGCCCGCCGCGCCTCGGCCAATGACGACCAGGCCAGCCGCGGCCCCTCCGGGCCTGCCTCCAGCACCGGCCCCACCGCGTCGGCGGTCAGGGCCAGGGCGTCGGGATGCGCCGCCTGGGCTGCGATCCAGGCCGGATCGTTGCGACGATCCCCGGCCCGATCCAGCGGGTTTCCGGCGAAGACGATGTCAGGGGCAGCGGCGGTCATGGCCCCTGAATAGCAAGGCCCGGCTTGCGTCGGCGACGACAAATCCGCATATGTCGACGCGGAGATCGCGGGCGAAGGCTTCGCCAACCTGGTCAGGGCCGGAAGGCAGCAGCCACAACGAATTCCCCTTCGGGTCGCGGTCTCCACCTCACTTCCCCGTCATCGCCCGCCCCTCCCCGCCATATCCGGCGCAGGACTGGGGACATTCGCGGCCGCCTCGCTAAACGGGGGTGCGCGACCTCGGGCGTTCGCGCTAGTCATCGGTCATGAGCGACGCCGGACCGAGTCTCGACGGGCCGCCCTGGGACGAGGACCCGCCCCTCGACCAGGCCCCGGAGCGCGACCCCAATACCGAGGACATGTTCGGCGCGCCCGAGCCCGCCGGCATGCGCGAGGCCGAGGCCGCCGCCGCACCGGTCGAGACGCCCGCGGCTCCCGCGGCCCCGCCTCCGGCCACGACAGCCGACGCCTCGCCCGGCGACGAGGGCGCCGCCTATACCGTCCTGGCCCGCAAATACCGGCCGCGCACCTTCGAGGACCTGATCGGCCAGGAGGCGATGGTGCGCACCCTGACCAATGCCTTCGCCACCGGCCGCATCGCCCACGCCTTCATGCTGACCGGCGTGCGGGGGGTGGGCAAGACCACCACGGCCCGCCTGCTGGCCCGCGCCCTGAACAACGAGACCGACACGATCGACCGGCCCTCGCTGGAGCTGACGCCCCACGGCCGCAACGACGCCGCCATCATGGAAGGCCGGCACATCGACGTCATGGAGATGGACGCCGCCAGCCACACCGGCGTCGGCGACATCCGCGAGATCCTCGACAGTGTGCGCTATGCCCCGGTCGAGGCGCGCTACAAGGTCTATGTCCTGGACGAGGTCCACATGCTGTCGACGCAGGCGTTCAACGCCCTGCTGAAGACGCTGGAGGAGCCGCCGCCGCACGCCAAATTCATCTTCGCCACCACCGAGATCCGCAAGGTGCCGGTGACCATCCTGTCCCGTTGCCAGCGCTTCGACCTGCGCCGCGTCGAGCCCGACGTCCTTGTCGCCCATCTGGGCAAGGTGGCCGGGCGCGAGGGCATGGCCATCGAGGCCGACGCCCTGGCCCTGATCGCCCGCGCGGCCGAGGGCTCGGTGCGTGACGGCCTGTCCCTGCTGGACCAGGCCCTGGTCCAGGGCGACCGCGGCGCCCTCGTCCAGGCCGACACCGTGCGCGACATGCTGGGCCTGGCCGACCGCACCCGCACCATCGCCCTGTTCGAACAGATCCTGGGCGGCCGCACCCCGGAAGCCCTTGAGACCTTCCGCACCCTCTACGGCTACGGCGCCGATCCGGTGCAGGTGGTCGGCGACCTGCTGGAGCACGCCCACGCCGCCTCGGTGTCCAAGATGCTGGGCCCCCAGGCGACCCGCCTGCCCAACGATCAGGCCCGGACCCTGGCCGCGATCGGCGCGGCCGTCTCCGCCGGGTCCCTGTCGCGGGTCTGGCAGATGCTGCTCAAGGCCCTGGACGAGGTGCGGCGCGCGCCCAGCCCCGCCGACGCGGTGGAGATGACCATCATCCGCCTGGCCTATGCCGCCGACCTGCCCTCGCCGGAGGAGGCGCTGAAGGCCCTGCGCGATGGCGATGCGGCCGGCGGTGCGGGCCCCGCGCGCGGCGGCGGCGGTGGAGGCGGCGGTGCCTCGGCCGCCCTCGCCCCCCGTCCCGCCCCGGCCCCCGCCCCGCCGGACCCCCAGACCTTCGAACAGGTGGTGGAGCTGATCGGGGCCCGCCGCGACGTCGCCCTGCAGATGGAGGTCCAGCGCTTCGTCCGCCCCGTGGCCTTCCAGCCCGGCCGCATCACCTTCGAGCCCGCCCCCGGCGCCCCGGCCCATCTGGCCCCGCGCCTGGCCGCCCGGCTGAAGGACTGGACCGGCCGCACCTGGCTGATCGCCGCCAACGGCCAGGGCGGCGGTGAGACCCTGATCGAGGTCGAGAAGAAGGCCCGCGCCGCCGAGCGCGCCGAGGTCGAGGCCGACCCCTTCGTGGTCGCCGTCATGGCCGCCTTTCCCGGCGCGAGGATCGGCGAGATCCGCACCCCGCCCCCGGCCCCCGACCTGCCGACCATCCCCGACGAGATCGAGCCGGACGAGGACTGACCTCGTCTTCTCTCCCGGCGGGAGAAGGTCTATCTCTCCCCCATGAAAGACCTCACCGAACTGATGAAACAGGCCCAGGCCATGCAGCAGAAGCTGCAGGAGGCCCAGGCCCGCATGGCCGAAACCACTGCCGAGGGCAGCTCCGGCGGGGGCCTGGTCACCGTCGCGCTCAAGGGCCCCGGCGAGATCACCCGCGTCGCCATCGACGACAGCCTGATGCAGCCCGGCGAGGGCGAGATCCTCGCCGACCTGATCGTCGCCGCCCACGCCGACGCCAAGCGCAGGCTTGACGCGGTCAACGCCGAGCTGATGCGCGAGGCCGCCGGCCCCATGGCCGGGATGAACCTGCCCGGCATGCCCAAGCTGTTCTGACTTGGCCGCCTCCGCCGGACCCGAGATCGAGCGGCTGATCGCCCTGCTGGCCAAGCTTCCGGGCCTCGGACCGCGCTCGGCCCGGCGCGCGGCCCTGGCCCTGCTGAAACGCCGCGACCAGCTGCTGATCCCCCTGGCCGAGGCGCTGGCCGACACCGCCGCCAAGGTGAAGTCCTGCTCGGTCTGCGGCACGCCCGACACCCGCGACCCCTGCGCCATCTGCGGCGACCCGGCGCGCCAGACCGGCCTGATCTGCGTGGTCGAGGAGGCCGGGGCCCTGTGGGCGCTGGAGCGGTCCGGCGCCTTTCGCGGCCGCTATCACGTACTGGGCGGCCTGTTGTCGGCCCTCGACGGCGTCGGGCCGGACTCGCTGCGGGTCACCGAACTGGTCGGCCGGGTGCGTGGCGGCGAGGCGACCGAGGTGGTGCTGGCCCTGCCCGCCACCGTCGACGGCCAGACCACGGCCCACTATCTGGTCGAGCGGCTGGCGGGGGCCGGCGCCGAGGTCACCACCCTGGCCCGCGGCGTCCCCGTCGGCGGCGAGCTGGACTGGCTGGACGACGGCACCATCGTCCAGGCGCTTCGGGCCCGTCGACCGGTGTGACGTCGCCGGGACATCGGGGATCGGTCAGGCGCCGCCCCGGCCTGGGGTAGAATGAGCGCCCGCGATGACCTCGCGTCAGATAGACTCGATGGACTCGATGGACTCGCTTTTTTCTCGCGGGCATCCGACCGGTTCTGACGTGAGGCGAGGCGATGGTCCCACCCCGCGACTCCCGCTAAGGAACGGACCATGAACGCAGAATTCGCCCTGACCCTCGCCGCCGGCCTGATCGCCGTCATCGCCCTCGCCTGGGCCCTGATGGAGCGCCGCCGTGCCGCGGCCGCCGAGACCCGGGCCTGGGAGCTGCGCGAGCGCTTCGCCGAGACCGAGGCCCGCCTGCGCGTGGCCGAGGACCAGGCCGCGGCCCAGTCCGAGTTCCTGCGGGCCCAGGCCGGCCAGCAGGCCGAGGCCGCGGCCGAGGCCCTGCTGAAGCGCACCGACGAGACCTTCCGCAATCGCGAGCTGATGGCCCAGCAGCGGCTGGAGGCCCAGCTCAAGCCTGTGGCCGACACCCTGGCCCAGTTCCAGCAGCATGTCGCGGCGCTGGAGAAGACCCGCACCGAGGAGACGGGCGGGCTGAAGGAGCAGCTGGCCCAGCTGATGCTGGCCTCTTCCGCCACCCGCGACGAGGCGCGGCGCCTGACTGAGGCCCTGCGCGGCAACACCGGGCGGCGCGGCCGCTGGGGCGAGCAGACCTGCCGCAATGTTCTGGAGGCCGCCGGCATGGCCGGGCGCTTCGACTTCACCGAACAGACCTCCTCGGCCGACGACGACGGACGGCAGCAGCGGCCGGACTTCATCGTGCGCCTGCCCGGCGGCGGCATGTTCGTGATCGACGCCAAGGTCTCCCTGGCCTTCGGCGACGCCGCCGACGGCGACGAGGAGGCCCAGGCCCGCGCCGCCTCCCTGCGCACCGCCGCCAGCATGAAGACCCACGTCCGCCAGCTGTCGTCCAAGGCCTATCAGGACCAGTTCAGGCCCAGCCCCGACTTCGTGGCCATGTTCGTGCCCGGCGACGCCTTCCTGGCCGCCGCCCTCGACCACGACCCCGATCTGATGACCACGGCCATGGCCTCGCGCGTGGTCATCGTTACCCCCACCACCCTGTTCGCCCTGTGCAAGGCCGTCGCCTATGGCTGGCGCGCCGAGGAGCAGGCGAAGAACGCTGAGGACGTCGCGAAACTGGGCAAGGAGCTTTACAAGCGCCTGTCGGTCATGGGCGGTCACGCCGCAGACGTCGGCACGGCCCTGGGCCGCGCCGTCGCCAAGTACAACCAGTTCGTCGGCTCGCTGGAGAGCCAGGTCATGGTCTCGGCGCGCCGGTTCGAGGACCTGCAGGTCGATCACGAAGGCAAGGACCTGGGCGAACTGACCGCCGTCGAACCGACCCCCCGCGCCCTGTCACGACCGGAGCTGATCGCTCCGCCATCGGGGGCCGCAGACTAGACAGGACAAGCCTTGCGGACTTTTAGACAAGGCTGCTTGACATTCTGGGCGGCGGATGTAAAACACCCTTGTCATATCGACAGGGAACCGATGCCATGTCCACCCAGCCCGATCCGAAGCCCAAGCGCCCTCCCGGCCTCTGGACCTACATCGGCCTGATCGTCGGCGTGATGGTGATCGGCGGACTGGCCGGGGCCGGGGCCGCCATGTTCGAGGACCTGCCCGGATCCATGGGCGCGGTCGCCACCGTGGCGATTCTGTCCGCCGCCTTCGCCCTCACCTTCGCCGTCTGCGTCGTCTGGTGGCAGCGCATCGATGAAGCGGCGCGCGAGGCCCACAAATGGGCCTGGTGGTGGGGCGGTTCGGGTGGCATGGCGGTCGGCGGCGTCCTGCTCGTCGCCATGGCCCTGCAGGCTGACGACGCCCCTCTGCCCGCCAAGCTGGGCAACTCGCCCGCCGACCTGTTTGCCGCAGGCATCATGACGATCATCCTGTTCCAGCTCGCCGGGTATCTTCTCGCCTGGGCCGGCTGGTGGCTCAGGCACCGGTGAGGCGGACATGAACAACCGTCTCAAGATCCTCCGCGCCGAACGCGACTGGTCCCAGGCCGATCTGGCCGATCGGCTGGGCGTCTCGCGCCAGACCGTCAACGCCCTGGAGACCGGTCGCTACGACCCCTCCCTGCCCCTCGCCTTCAAGATCGCCCGCGTCTTCGACCAGCCGATCGAAGCCATCTTCTCGGAGAACTGAACATGGCCACCGAAGACCGTCCCCTTCCCCTGCCCCTGCGCATCGCCGGAGGCCTCTTGCTGGCCGCCGGCGGGGCCGTCGTCGGCGGCTGGATCGGCCACAGTTTCGAATCCGGCGGCATGCCGTGGGACGACGCCCTGGCCCTGCTGATGGGCGCCATGCTGATCATGCTGGGCGGCGCCATGGCCGTGGTCATGGCCACCCGCCCGTCCAGCGTGCCCAAGGGCTGCGGCGTCCTGCAGATCGTGGTGTCGGCCCTGGCCGGCGTCATGCTGCTGCTGCCCCTGTTCGCGCTCGAGTGGCTGTCGCCCGACGTCGTCATGATCGCCGTTGTCGTGCTGCTGGCGGCGCAGTCGGTCGCCAACTGGATGCTGTGGCGGCGCGCCGACGAACTGCTGCGGCGGGTCATGTGGGAAACCAGCGCCTTGGCCTTCTGGGCCCTGCAGCTGGCCCTGTTCCTCTATGCCGCCGCCGAACGTCTCGGCCTGATCTCGGGCGTCACCGCCTGGGGCATGATCGGGATCCTGATGACCGTCTACCTCCTCGCCTCCGTGATCGTCACCGCCCGCCGGGGCCTCAAATGACGCGCCGGGCCCTCCCTTCCTCCTCCGCCTCTTCCTCTCCCCTGAAAGGACCTCACGTCATGACCTTCGCCTCCCGCCTGAAGACCTCCGCCGCCGCCGTCGGCCGCAACGCCCTGGGTGCCGTCCTCGGCCTCGGCCTCGCCGCCGCCCTGCTGGCCCAGCCGCTGGAAGCCGCCGCCCAGACCGCCCCGGCGGCCGTGCCCCAGGCCGCAGCCGGCTCCGGCCCCGCCCTGTGGGTGATCAGGGACGCGGACTCGACCATCTATCTGTTCGGCACCGTCCACGTGCTGCGCCCCACCACCGCCTGGGGCAGCCCGGTCGTCGACGCGGCCTTCGATGCCTCGGACGAGATCTGGTTCGAGATCACCAACCCCGACGACGTGGCCGCCGCCCAGCCGCTTATGGCGCAGTACGGGATCTCGCCGAGCCGTCCCCTGTCCAGCCTGCTGACCGCCGAGGAGATCGCCACCCTTGACGTGGCGGCCCAGAGCATCGGCGCCTCGGCGGCCCAGCTGGACCCCCTGCGCCCGTGGCTGGTGGGTCTGTCTCTGGCCGTCGCCCCCCTGACCAAAGCCGGCTATGACGCCAACTCCGGCGTGGAACTGGTTCTGCGCAGCCGCGCCCAGGCCGCCGGCAAGCCGATCAAGGGGCTCGAGACGCTCGAGAGCCAGATCCAGATGCTGGCGGGCCTCAGCGAGGACACCCAGCTGGCCTTTCTGCGCGCCACGCTGGCGGACTTCGAAAACGCTACCGCCTCCCTTGACGGACTCGTTGACGCCTGGGCCGTGGGCGACGTCGACGGAATCGAGCGTCTGGGCGTCACTGAAATGCAGAGCCAGAGCGTCGAGCTCTACGACGCCATTCTGACCCGCCGGAACACCAACTGGGCCGGTCAGATCGAGACCCTGCTCGCCGGGTCAGGCACCGTCTTCATCGCCGTGGGGGCCGCCCACCTCGCCGGTGACGACAGCGTCCAGGAAATCCTGGCCGACCGCGGCGTCGTCGCCGAGCGGGTCCGCTAACACCGCCCCGGGCCGCGTCGCCGGGGGTCGACCCCGGCGCGCGGGCCGTCAGCCTCGGGGCCGCCTGCCCCGCCGCCGCCGCCCCGCGTCGTTCGAGCTCACGCCAGGAAGAGGGAATCCCATGGATGACGGAAACTCCAGGCCCTGCGCCGGCCACCAGGCCCGGGCCGCCCTCCCCGGCGCCGCCGCCGGTCTGACCCTGATCTGGGCCGGCGTCATCGGCCATAGCCTGTACCAGGGCCAGACCGACGACGCTGTGATCTGGCTGGCCGTCGCGGTCGGCTCCCTGACGGCCATCGTATTGCCGCTGCTCGACAAGGGCCGCGGCCAATGAGCCCGCCCGAAACGCCCACCCCGGCGCCGACCAACCCGCCCTGGGTCCGCTGGGCCGTGATCGGCCTGATCCTGCTGGTCTGGATCTCCGTCGGCATCTCGATCCTGCTCGGCGAGCCGTGGCGCGACGCCATCATCCCGGCGGTCGCCACCACCCTGTGCCTGTCCGCCGTGGACATCGGCATCGACCTCAGCCGCAAACGTGGAGGCAGGTCATGAGCCGTCGCCTGATCACTGCCCTGTTCCTGCTCTGCTTCGCCATCTGGGCCGCCCTCGAGCTGCAATGGCGCGGCCAGTATGAAGGCGTTCAGGACATCCTGTTCTGGATCGGCTTGGGCTGCGCCCTGCTGTCGACCACCCCCCGGCCCGACGCCGCCCGCCGCGCCCGGTGAACCGTCCCGTCGGCCCTCAGCTGTGCAGGGCGTCGATGGCCGTCAGGTCGAGGAGGGTCGTCACCGCCAGATCGGGGTCGACGGCCGAGGCCTCAACCGCCCGCCGCATCAACGGGGCGGTGACCGGGCTGATGCGGGGCATGGCCATCGACCAGTCACCGAACATCCGGTCCTGCAGCGGCCGGCGCAGCACCACCTCGACGCCATCATGGCGCGGATCCATCGAGACCCGCCGCATCAGCCGGGCCACAGCGTCCGGCTGGCCCTCGACCACCTGAAAGAACAGCCCGTCGCTGTAGGCCAGGGCCCCCGTGATCCCGTCGCGCCAGTTGTTGCGCTGGCACGAGGCGAGGATCTCGGCGATGTTCAGCAGGCCGTCCATCGGCAGCAGGGCGCGACTGCGATAGGCCAGCTGCTCCAGTTCGGACATCCGTCCCTCCCGCGCCGGGTCCCCGGCGTCGACGGAATCTCCCAGCTTCGCGGCGTGTTCGCAAAGGTTTTCTGA
>CAMCIP010000023.1 GCA_945874855.1 Brevundimonas vancanneytii | reverse complement strand
GCGGGCCTGGGCGGTCGCGCGGGCGTTCAGCTGGCTGAGCGGCGTCTGGGCGGCGGCCAGGCCGCCGGCGTGTTCGCCGAACATATAGACGTCGAAGGCGGCCGGATCGGCCACCTCGACGGTCGCCTGGACGTTGCGAGGCGCGCGCCAGGCCTCGCCGGCCGCCATCTGGCGGGCGAAGAGCACGCGCTGGTCGCCCATGCGGACGATCACATAGCTGGGACGGCGCGCCTGGAGCGTGACATCGGAGGCGGCGGCCTCGGCCCCATAGACGGCGCCGCGCGGGTTGAAGGCGCGGGCCACGGGGCCGCTGGAGGCGGCCGCGGCGGCTTCCAGCGGGACGACGCCGGCCAGCTGGTCTTCCAGGCCGGGCGTGACATAGACGTCAGGCACAGTCTGGTCGGCCGGGGCCGGACGGGGCAGGCCGACGCCGATCACCTGACCGGGCACGGCCCCCAGGGACCAGCTCTCGGGGACCTCGGCGATCTCGGACGGGGGCGCGGCGCGGAACAGGTTGACGCGCTGGAAGACGTTCCAGCCCAGCACGGCCAGACCGACCAGCACGATGGCCCCGATCACGCGCGGCGAATAGCGGCGGACCTCCTCGAAGGCCACCCCGACGGGCGCCTGAAGCGGGACGGAGGGATCGGGCACCTCGCGCTTGAAGCGCTCGACGGCCAGCTGCTCGTCAATGCCCAGGGCACCGGCATAGGCGCGGACGTAGCCGATGGAGAAGACCCGCGTCGGCAGGACCGACCAGTCGTTTTCCTCAAGCGCCGTCAGATAGCGGACGTGGACCCGGGTCGCGGTGGAGAGCTCGGCCAGGGACCGGTTTCCGGCGAGGCGGGCGGCGCGCAGGCCGGCCCCCAGAGTCGCGGCGGCGGTGATCGGAGGAACCGGATCCTTCCAATCGGGATGCGCCTTGTACTCGTCGGGGACATTCCCCGTATCCAGCGCCATTACGCCTGACCCCACCAGCGACGCGCCCCGCCAGGCCGCGTCGGAACGCACACTCGAAACTTCGGATAGCAGGCGCCCATGACGGTAATCGCGCGCTCCGAGGGCGTCCCCCGCCTCATCCTGTGGATAACCCATAAAAGCCGCCCGTTCAACATTCGTTAACGACGCTGCCCGGCTGTGCCGGAGCGGGACGCGTCAGAGAGCGACGTTCAACTTGCGGGCCAGGGATTCGATCTCGTTACGGACGGAACCGGCCGAGGAGGCCAGCAGGCTGGTCATGGCGCGCTTCGCGGGTCCCAGGTCGGCCGACAGGATCATCCGCTTGACCGGACCCACGCCGCCGGCCGGGGCGGACAGGCGGTGGAAGCCGAGGGTCAGCAGGGCGAAGGCTTCCAGCGGCCGGCCGGCCAGCTCGCCGCAGACCGAGACGGGCGTGCCGGTGTCGACGCATTTGCGCTGGATTTCGGCCAGGGCCCGGAGCGCGGGCGGCGACAGGGGATCATAGCGCTCCGAGACCAGCGGATTGGTCCGGTCGGCGGCGAACATGTACTGGAGCAGGTCGTTGGTGCCCACGGAGATGAAGTCCGTGAGCGGCAGCAGGGCGTCAAGATGCCACAGGAGCGAGGGGCATTCGACCATGGCCCCGATGCGCAGCACCTGGGGCAGGGCGCGGCCGCGACGCCGGGCCCAGTCGCACTCGGCGTCGACCAGCTCGCGCGCGGCGCGGAACTCGTCGACCGTGGCGATCATCGGGAACATGACGCGCAGCTCGCGCCCGGCGCCGGCGGCCAGCAGGGCGCGCAGCTGCATGCGCAGCAGGGCCGGCCGGTCCAGACCCAGACGGATGGCGCGGCGGCCCAGGGCCGGGTTCTCCTCGCGCGCCTGGTCCAGATAGGGCAGCACCTTGTCGCCGCCGACATCCAGGGTGCGGAAGGTCACCGGCCGGTCGCCTGCGGCGTCGAGCACCAGGCGATAGAGGTCGGTCTGGACGTCAAGGCGCGGCAGGGCATCCGAGACCATGAACTGGAATTCGGTCCGGAACAGGCCGATGCCCTCCGCCCCCGTCTCATCCAGATTCTCGAGGTCGACCGCCAGGCCGGCATTGGTCAGCAGGGTGACGCGCGTGCCGTCGAGGGTGATGGCGGGAACGTCGCGCAGGCGGGTGAACTCGGCCCGGCGCTGGTCGCGCACGGCCATGCGCGACTGCACCGCCTGCAGCATGTCCGGACGCGGACGGAGATGGGCCTCGGCCGTCTCGCCGTCGGCGATGACCAGATCGCCTTCGGACAGGCGGTCGCGCAGCCCCATCAGCCGGCCGACGCAGGGGATCTGCAGGGCGCGGGCGACGATGGCGGCATGGCTGGCAGCCGAGCCCTCCTCGAGCAGCAGACCCTTCAGCTTGTGGCGCGGATATTCCAGCAGGTCGGCAGGACCGAGGTTGCGGGCCACCAGGATGGCGTCGTCGGGCAGGTCGCGGTCGCCCGGCTTGTCGCCGGCCAGGATGCGCAACAGCCGGTTGGCCAGGTCCTCGAAATCGTGCAGCCGTTCCTTGATGTAGGGGTCGCGGGCCTGGGCAAAGCGGGCGCGGTGCTCGTTGCGCACGCGGTCGACGGCGGCCTCGGCGGTCAGGCCGTTCTTGACGGCTTCTTCCAGCGACCGGTTCCAGCCCCGGTCGTCGGCGAACATGCGATAGGTCTCCAGCACCTCGAACGAGGGGCCGGCCAGATTGCCGAGGCCGCCTTCCAGCATGTGGTCGACGTCGGCCTTGAGCGCGATCAGGGCCTCACGCAGGCGGATTTCCTCGACCTGCTGGTTTTCGGCCAGAAGCCGTTCCGGCGGCAGGGGCGCCTCGTGCAGGACGACATGGCCGAAGGCGAGGCCCTCGGAGAAGCGCTGGCCCTTCAGCCGTTCGGGCCGGTGGGGGGCCACCTCGATGTCGCGCAGCTCGTCCTGGGCCAGAAGTTCGCCCGAGGCGACGGTCTCGGCCAGGACCATGGCGATGGTCTGGATGTCCTCGACCTCGTCCTCGTCATAGCGGCGCTCGGCCCGGTTCTGGACGACCAGCACGCCGATGGCCCGGCCGCCGCGCAGCAGGGGGGCGCCGAGGAAGGCGTGATAGGGGTCCTCGCCCGTCTCCGGCCGATAGGAGAAGGCCGGGTGGGCCGGGGCGTCGGACAGGCTGATGGGCTGGGCCATACGCGCCACCTCGCCGACCAGCCCCTCGCCGGGACGCAGGCGGGTGGCGTGGACGGCCTCGCGGTTCAGGCCCTCGGTGGCGAACAGCTCCAGCTCGCCGGATCCGCGCCGCAGATAGATGGAGCAGACCTCGGCCACCATCGACTGGGCGATGATGCGCACGACCTTGTCCAGGCGCTCCTGCGCCGGCGACGCGCCGGCCATCGCCTCGCGGATCTGACGCAGGAGGTTGCGGGGCCCCCTCGTCGCAATGCCGGCGCCTATGGGCATCGCCCCTCCGTCGCGCCGCAGGGGCGCACCGATGATGTCTATACCGCGTCCAGCCCGTAGGCCGAATGCAGGGCCCGCACGGCCAGCTCGGCATAGGCGGCGTCGATCAGGACGCTGATCTTGATCTCCGAGGTGGAGATGGCCTGGAATTTGACGCCCTTGTCGGCCAGGGCCCGGAACATGGTCTGGGCCACGCCGGCGTGGCTGCGCATGCCGACGCCGACGACGGAGACCTTGGCCACGTCCTCGTCGACGCGCAGCTGCTCGAAGGCGAGCGCGCCCTGGGCCCCGCGCATCAGCTCGGCCGCGCGCTGGGCGTCGCGGCGCCCGGTGGTGAAGGTCAGGTTGACCGCGCCCTCGGTGCGCGACTGGCTCTGGACGATCATGTCGACATTGACCCCCGCCTCGGCCAGCAGGGTGAAGACCTCGGCCGGGCTCTCGGTGCGGTCCGACAGGCCCAGCAGGGTGATGCGGGCCTCGTCGCGGCTCATGGTCACGCCGGACACGATGCGTTTTTCCACGATTTCCTCCTCGTCGCAGATCAGGGTGCCGGACTTGGCGGGCAGGACGCCGTTTTCGTCGGGTTCGATGAAGCTGGACAGGACGCGCACCGGCACGCGCTTGGCCATGGCCAGTTCGACCGAACGGGTCTGCAGCACCTTGGCCCCGAGCGAGGCCATCTCCAGCATCTCCTCATAGGAGATCTTTTCCAGACGGCGGGCCCGGCTCTCGACGCGAGGATCGGTGGTGTAGACGCCGTCGACGTCGGTGTAGATGTCGCAGGGACAGGCCAGTGCCGCGGCCACGGCTACGGCCGAGGTGTCGGACCCGCCGCGCCCCAGGGTGGTGATGCGGCCGTCGCGGCTGACGCCCTGGAAGCCCGGCACCACGGCGACCTCCCCGGCGTCGACGGCGGCGCCCAGCACCTCGCCCGGCACGTCCTCGATCCGGGCCCGGCCGTGGGCGTCGTCGGTCAGGATGGGGATCTGCCATCCCATCCAGGATCGGGCCGGCACGCCCATGTTGCGCAGGGTCAGGGCCAGCAGGCCCGAGGTGACCTGTTCGCCCGAGGCGACGACGACGTCGTACTCGTCGTCGGACAGGGGGATGTCGGCGGCCGGGCGGCCGGCCCCGTCGGTCCAGGCCACCAGCTCATTGGTCTTGCCCGCCATGGCCGAGACGACGACGGCGACCTGACGTCCCGCGTGGACCTCGGCGGCGACCAGGCGGGCGGCGCGGCGGATGCGGTCCAGATCGCCCATCGACGTGCCGCCGAACTTCATCACCAGGCGCGTCATCGTGAAACGGGGGGCTCCGTCTTGCGGGCGGGGGCCGGTCGGTCCATTCGTCCGGCGATGATCGGTTCTAGCGACAGGTCCGGGGCGCGCAATCCCCAAAGCGAGGACGCGGGCGGCGCCGCGGGCCCCTCCATCGATCCGGCCGATGTGGCGCGGTTCTCGGCCCAGGCGGCCGAATGGTGGGACCCGAGGGGGCCGTTCGCGCCGCTGCACCGGTTCAATCCGGCGCGGCTGGCGTTTCTGCGCGACCGGTTCGCCGAGCGGTTCGTGCGCGATTCGCGGACGCGCGCAGCTTTCGAAGGCCTGACGCTGATCGATGTGGGCTGCGGCGGCGGGCTGATCGCCGAGCCGATGCGGCGGCTGGGGTTTGCGGTCACGGGCGTGGACGCCTCGGCCGAGAACGTCGGCACGGCGCGGGCCCATGCGGAGACCATGGGGCTGGAGATCACCTACCGCGCCGCCACGGCCGAGCAGATGGCCGCCGGGGGGCGGACCTGGGATGTCGTGCTGGCGCTGGAGATCGTCGAGCATGTGGTCGAGCCCGAGGTCTTTCTGAAGACCTGCGCGTCCATGGTCGCGCCCGGCGGCCTGCTGGTCGTGGCCACGCTGAACCGGACGCTGAAGTCGCTCGCCCTGGGCAAGGTGATGGCCGAATATGTGCTGCGCTGGGTGCCGGCGGGGACCCACGACTGGAACCAGTTCCTGAAGCCGGACGAGATCCGGGCGATGCTGGACGGCACGGGGCTGGAGGTCCGGGGTCCGTTCGGGGTGTCCTATGATCCCCTCGCCGATCGCTGGGACCAGGGCGGGGACGCGGACGTGAACTTCTTCATGACCGCGACGCGGGACTGAACCCTACGGCGATTTAATCCAGCTTTCCGTCTTGTAACGGGACGGGTCAGCCCGACCATGGAAAGTAGGGCCATACCCCGAAACGGAGTGCCTACATGACCCGGAAGCTGACTCTTCTCGCCCTTGCCGCTGCTGCCCTCGCCACCTCCGCCTGCGTGACCGTGATCGACGCGGACGGCGACGATTACGGCTGGACCGGCTCCGGCGCCCAGCCGCTCGACGCCGCGCGCGAACAGTGCCGCGACCGCGCCGGCCGCGGCGAAGGCACCACCGCCTTCATCCAGTGCATGTCCGAAAAGGGCTGGACCCGCACCCGCGACTGAGGCGACCGGCTCAGGCCGGGCAGCGGGCGTTGAGCCCGGCCGCCCGATAGCGCCACTCCATCGCCTGGACCCGCCCGTCCATCGTGCCCTCGATGCGCGCCGTCAGCACGTCGCCCTCGCGCGCATAGGCGATGCGCCGGGGAAAGTCGTGGGCCGGGTTCTCGAAGACCACCCGGTTCGCCCCG
Source organism: Brevundimonas vancanneytii (assembly GCA_945874855.1). Taxonomy (GTDB): domain Bacteria; phylum Pseudomonadota; class Alphaproteobacteria; order Caulobacterales; family Caulobacteraceae; genus Brevundimonas; species Brevundimonas vancanneytii_A. The sequence continues at coordinate 10,320 of CAMCIP010000023.1, read as the reverse complement.
ACCTCGAGGGCGGGAAAGACGGTGGCCTCGCGCCCGCCCGGCTGGGCGAAATAGGCGACGCTGCCCGCATGGGGCCCGATGCGGAAGACCTCAAAGGCGACGCGGCCCCGCGCCGACAGCGTCAGGCCGTGTCCGACCATCAGGCCGCCCCGCGGATCGCTCCAGGTCTCGGACACCTCGCGGCCGTCGGCGCAGGACAGCCAGTAGCCCGACAGCCAGCCCATGTCGGGGTCGGACGGGACCTGTCCGCCGAGGAGCTGGAAGGGCAGGGCGGCGAGGGCGGCGGCGAGGGCGATCATCGGCGGCTCCTTGAGGTCCGGCCCCCTGCATGGGCCCGTCGCAGCGCTCAGGTCTTGTAGGATGACGACGCGAGGGCGCGGGCCAGTTCGACCTGTTCGCGCGCCCAGGCGGTCGCCGTGCAGCCGAGGAAACGCCGAAAGTCGCGGGCCAGCTGGGGCTGGTCGAAATAGCCGGCATCCAGTCCCGCGGCGAGCCAGGCCCCGGCGCCGGCGTCGGGCACGGCGGCGTGGTCGAACACGCGGCGGAACCGGGCGATGGACCTCAGGGTCTGCAGCGGGACGCCGACCCGCTCGCGGAACCGCCGCTGCAGCGCCCGGCGACGTGCGGGATCCCTGCCGACCTCTGCGCCTTCGATGGCGGCGCGAACCGCGGCGTCGACGCCCCAGCCGTCCCGGACCCGACTGCCGTCGAGCCGGGCCACGAGCGCGTCGAGGTCGTGGGGCAGGCGTCGATCCGTGACGTCCAGCCGGCGATCGGTGACCTCGACCAGGGGCCGGCCCAGCCAGTCGCGGGCCCCGTCGGGGTGAAAGCGGACGGCGATCAGGTCGACGGGCCCGGCCGGGCGCAGGGCCAGCGGCCGCGTCAGCTGCCCGGCGAAGACCGCCATTGGCTGAGGCCGCCACAGCCCGTCAGGCCCCTGTTCCTCATAGGGGACCGCGCGATGCACGATCAGTTCGGGACAGCCGTCCGGAGCGATGCGCTGGACCTCGCCCGAGGGCGTCCCCGCGGAATAGGTCCACAGGGTGCGGACGAAGGGGGCGAGGGACGGCGGCGGCGCGACCTCGCGATAGGCGTCGCCGCTCATGGCTCAGTTCAGCTTTGCCGGGTCGGGCGGGAGCGACGGCAGGGGGGCGCAGGGCACGCCGTCGTCCTTCAGCGCCCTGACCTCGGCGGCGGTGGCCTCGCCGTAGATTTCGCGCTTTTCGGACCGCCCCTCATGGATGTCGCGGGCCTCGCGGGCGAAGGCGTCGCCGACATAGTCGAAATTGGCCTCGACATGGCTGCGGACCTCGCGCGCCGCCTGCATCATCATGGACCGGATCGCCCCGGGATCGGGCGCGGGCCGGCGTTTCGTCCCAGCCACGGCCGGGGCCATGATCTGCTTGGACACCTGTCGCGAGCCGCAGGCCGGGCATTCGACAAGGCCCCGCGCCGACTGGTCGTCCCAGTCGGTCGAGGCGCCGAACCACGCTTCGAACTCATGGCCGTGGTCGCAATGGAGGGCGTAGCGGATCATCTCAGGCGATCGGTTCGGGCGGGAGAAAGTCCCGGTCGTGGGTCAGTTGCGGGACGGCCGTGCGCGCGCGGGCGACGGCCGACAGGTCCAGATCGGCGAAGAGCACGTCCGGACGGTCGTGGTCCAGCGCCGCGATCACCTCGCCCCACGGTCCGACCACCATCGACCGGCCCCAGGTGCGCCGGCCGTCGGCGTGGGTTCCACCCTGGGCCGGGGCCAGGATGAAGGCGCCGGTCTCGATGGCGCGGGCCCGGAGCAGGACCTGCCAATGCGCCTCGCCGGTCGGCACGGTGAAGGCGGCGGGCACGGCGATCAGGTCGGCGCCCGCCCGGGCCAGGGCCCGGAACAGGTGCGGGAAGCGCAGGTCATAGCAGACGGTCAGGGCCAACCCGCCCCAGGGCGTGGCGGCCACCGTCGCCCGGTCGCCGGGCCGGATGGCGGCGCTTTCACGCCAGCGCTCGCCGGTCGGCAGATCGACGTCGAAGACGTGCAGCTTGTCGTAGCGGGCGACGGTCCGGCCGGCGTCGTCGATCAGCAGGGCGCGGTTGGCGGCGCGCGGATCGTCGGCATGGCCGGAGCGGACGATGACCGAGCCGACCAGCAGATGGACCCTCAGCTCGGCCGCCAGGGCCTGGAGGCCCAGCACTGCGACGTCCCCGGCCTCGTCGGCCAGCAGGGTCTCGCGGCGGGCGCGGTCCTGGACCAGAAGATTGGTCCCCTCGGGCGTCAGGATCAGCCGGGCCCCGCCCGCGGCCGCGCGGCGGATCAGGGGCGCGACGTGGGCCAGGCCCGCGACGGGGTCGTCGGGCGTCGTGGTCTGGACCAGGGCGACGCGCAGGTCGGTCATGCGGCCAGCAGGGCGTCCAGCTCGCCCTTGCGGTCGAGCGCCTGAAGATCGTCGCAACCGCCGACGTGCCGCTCGTCGATGAAGATCTGGGGGAAGGTCATGCGGCCGCCGGAGCGCTGGATCATCTCCTGCTTCTTCGCCGGATCATGGGAGGCGACGATCTGGGTGAAGTCGACGCCCTTGCGCTCCAGCAGGGCCATGGCGGCGATGCAGAAGGGGCAGCCGGGCTTGGTGTAGAGGACGACCTCGGGCAATGCGGAACTCCGGAACAGGATGAACACCCTCAAGCAGCGAGCCGCCGCGCGGAGAGCGATAGGGCTCCCCTATGTAGGCAAGGTCCGTGCCGTGCGCACCCGGGCCACCACCGCGAGGTCGACGGCACGGGCCCCGGCGGCGAGCAGGGCACGGGCACAGGCCTCGGCCGTGGCCCCGGTGGTCAGGACGTCGTCGACCAGCAGCAGACGCCGGCCATGAACGGCGCGGGCCCCGGCCGGTGTCACGGCGAAGGCGGATCTGACGTTGAGGCGCCGGCCGCGGGCGGACTTGCCGCCCTGGCTGTCGGTGCGCGTGCGCCGGACGAGGGCGTCGGGCAGAAAGGCGCGGTCGACGGCGCGCGCCAGGGGCCGGGCGATCTCGGCGGCCTGGTTGAAGCGCCGCGACAGCAGCCGCAAACCATGCAGGGGCACGGGCAGGACGGCGTCGCAGTCGGCCGTCAAGGGCGCCGCGGCCCGCTCCAGCCAGCGGGCGAACAGGGGGGCGAACTGCTGCTGGTCGCCGTGTTTGAAGCGCAGGATCAGGGCACGCGAGGCATCGTCATAGACGCAGGCGGCGCGGGCGCGGGCGAAGGCATGGGGCTGGGCCGTGCAGGCCGCGCAGCGGGACCGGGCGAAGGCGCCGCCGTCATGTTCGAAGCCCGCGCCGCAGCCGTCGCACACGGGGTCTTCCAGAAAGACGACGCGGCTCCAGGCGTCGGCGCTGAGGCCCGCCGCGCCCATGGCCTCGGGGGCGTCGTGGGCCAGGGGCGGCAGGATCAGATCGACCAGCGCGCGCCCGGCGCCGGCCAGACGCGGACGGGCGGCTTCCCAGGCGCGGCCCCAGACCCCATCCTGTGCGTGCAATGACCCCTCCCCGCCTGTTCGACCCCGTCCGCCGCGCCGCCCGTCTGGCGCGCAGCCGCGCCCGCATCAGCGACGCCGACTTCCTGCACCAACGCGCGGCGCAGGGACTGGTCGAGAGCCTGGAGGCGATCCTGCGCGACTTTGGCGACGTCGTCGACCTGTCGCCGCATCCGCACGTCTTCGCCCGGGCCCTGGCGGGGTCGGCGGCGGCGGGGCGGGTCGGCACCCCCCGGGCGGTGGCCCCGCCGGACGGGCCGGAGGATCTGGAGCTGGAGACGGGCTCGGCCGACCTGATCGTGTCGGTGCTGGGCCTGCACTGGGTCGAGGACCTGCCGGGGCTGCTGGCCCGGGCGCGGCGCGTGCTGCGGCCCGACGGCCTGTTCATGGCGGCCATGTTCGGGGGCGCGACCCTGACCGAACTGCGGCAGGCGCTGACGGCGGCGGAGCTGGAGATCACGGGCGGGGCGGCGGCGCGGGTCTCACCCTTTGCCGATGGATTCGACGGGGCGGCGCTGTTGCAGCGGGCCGGTCTGGCCCTGCCGGTCTGCGACGTCGACCGGCTGACGGTGCGCTATGGCGATCCGGTCGCCCTGATGCGCGACCTGCGGGCCATGGGCGAGACGGCCACGCCGACCGGTCCGATCCGGCCCCTGCGCCGCGACGTGCTGATGCGGGCGGCGGAAATCTATGCGGCGCAGTTCGCCGGGGCGGACGGACGGCTGGAGGCGACCTTTGAAATCGTTACCCTGTCGGGGTGGGCCCCGCATGAGACCCAGCAGAAGCCGCTGCCGCGGGGGTCGGCCACGGTGCGTCTGGCCGATGCCCTGGCGGCGGTCCGGCGGACGCGCGACTGAGGCCGGTCAGCCACCCATGGCGTTGCGCAGGGCGTTCATCGCGGTGTTGAAGATGCCGCTGCCCGACCCCCCGAAGGCGGTCAGGGTGCTCAGAATGACGAGGAACATCAGGGCCAGGATGATGCCGTACTCCAGGGCGGTGGCGCCGCGCTCGTCGCGGGCGAACCGGGTCAGGAAGCGTCGCATGGCCCCCTCCGTCGGCGGCGTGGTTTGAGGACCCGGGTCACGACCTCGACAGGACCGCGTCGCGATCACGTCTCGGCCGATCAGGCCCTAGATGAGATCGCGCAACCAGGCGACCAGGGGTTCGTCTGCCGGCGGCATGGGATAGTCGGACAACCTGTCCGGCTTCACCCAGGCGAGGGCGGCGTGCTCATGGGCGACCACGACGCCCGACCAACGTCGGCACAGATACAATGGCATCAACAGGTGAAAGGAATCGTAAGCGTGGCTGGCGAAGACGAAGGGGGCCAGGCAGGCCTCCGTCACGTCGATGCCCAGCTCTTCCTTCAGCTCCCGGATCAGGGCGGCTTCGGGCCGCTCGCCCGGTTCGACCTTGCCGCCCGGAAACTCCCACAGGCCGGCCATCTGCTTGCCCTCGGGCCGCCGGGCGATGAGCACGCGCCCGTCGACGTCGATCAGGGCGCAGGCGACGACGAGGACGGTGGGGGGGGTCATGGCTTTCGCTCCGCGAAGAACGCATTGAGGTCGCGGCCACGGTAGGTCACGCCGAGAATGTGCACCGAACGGTCGAGCACGAGGTATTTGATCGCCACACGGCGCCTCAAGGACAGGACACGCACGCGATCGTCGTTCGGATCGAGGTTCCGCCCCACCCAGGGCAATGCCGACAGGCCCTCGCAAGCGCGCTTGATCTCGCCCAGAAACTTCATGGCGGCGATCGGCCGTTCAGCGGCGATGAAATCGAAAAGGTCGTCCAGATCGCGCTGCGCTTCGCGGCGATAGGTCAGTCTACGCGGCGCGGTCGACGGCACGACGCATCCGCTCTTCCAGCCGCGACCAGACCTCCTCGTGGCTGACGCCGTCGTCAGGATCGTCCAGCACCGCCTGAACGAGGCCACGCAGCCGCGACAGCTCCGCCTCGGCCGCGCGTCCGGCCGCGAGCGCGTCAAAGTCGGCGTCAGGCAGGCAGGCCAGGGTGTCGCTCATCGGACCATTCTAGTTCATTCAGCTCCGATAGTCGCCGTTGATCTCGACGTAGCCCTTGGTCAGGTCGCAGGTCCAGACGGTGGCGGCGGCGCGGCCCATGCCGACGTCGACGGTGATGTCGATCTCGGCCTTCTTCATATAGGCGCTCATCTTCGCCTCGTCGTAGTGGGGCGAGGGCGCGCCCTCGACGGCGGCCACGTGGGGCCCGAAGCGGATGGCCAGACGTTCCTTCGAGACCGGCTCCTCGGTCTTGCCCACGGCCATGACGACGCGACCCCAGTTGGCGTCCTCGCCGGCGATGGCGGTCTTGACCAGGGGGCTTTCGGCGATGGACTTGGCCAGCCGGCGCGCCGAGGCCGGGCTGGCGGCACCCTCCACCGTCACGCGGACGAATTTGCGCGCGCCCTCGCCGTCGCGGACCAGCTGGTGGGCGAGGTCCAGCATGACCTTGTCGAGGGCGGCCGAGAATCCCTTCAGCCGGCGGTCGCCGACCCGGCCGATGCGCGGCGCGCCCGAGGCCCCGGTGGCGAAGATCAGGGCCGTGTCATTGGTCGAGGTGTCGCCGTCCACCGTCACGGAGTTGAAGGTGGTGCGCACGTGCAGCCCCAGCAGGGCCCGGAGCACGGCGGGCGAGATGGCGGCGTCGGTGACGATGAAGGCCAGCATGGTGGCCATGTCGGGCGCGATCATGCCCGAACCCTTGGCGATGCCCGCCAGACGGACGCGATAGCCGTCGATCTCGCACTCGGCCCACGATCCCTTGGGGAAGGTGTCGGTGGTCATGATGGCCCGGCCGGCCGTCGCCCACTGGTCGGCGGCGGGCAGGTCGGCGTCCAGGGCGGCTTCCACATCACCCAGGCGGGCGGCGATCTTGCGGTCGTCCAGCACCACGCCGATCACGCCGGTGGAGGCCAGCATGACGTCGCGCTGGCGGCAGCCGAAGCGCTTGGCGACCTCCGAGGCCGTGCGCCGGGCGGCGTCGGCCCCCTGTTTGCCGGTGAAGGCGTTGGCGCAGCCGGCATTGATCACCAGGGCCCGCACGTCGGCCCCGCCGTCGTCGGCATCCAGATGACGGCGGCACCAGTCGACGGGCGCCGAGCCGATCTTGTGGCGGGTGAAGACCCCGGCGCAGGTCGTGCCACGGGCGAAGCGGAATACCGTCAGGTCGTCGCGGTCGTGTTTGTAGAAGCCTGCCCGGGCGGTGGCGATCTCCACGCCGCCGACGACGCCCATGGCCGGAAAGGGCACGGCCAGGGGCGAGACGGCCAGGCCGGGCTTGCCGGGCGCGGCGGCGGCGGGGGCCGCGGCCTTGCCGCCGTCGGTCGCCCGCTTGAGGGCGGTGGCGAGGGGGTCCAGCGCCTTGCCCAGCGCCTGTTCCAGCTTCTGCCCCGTCGTGCCGCGCGGGGTGCGCGGATCGGACGGCGCGCTCAAGACCCGGCCTTTGCAGCCGGAGCGGCGGGGGCCGAGGCGGGCGCCGAGGCGGGCTCCTGGGCGCTGGACGGGGCCTCGGCCTCGAGCAGGACGTCGACCTCGGCGCGGCCGCGCAGGTCCTCCAGCAGGCGGCGCACGCCCTCATAGGTCAGATAGCGCACGATCTGCGGCCGGGCCTGCTCCAGGGTGGGCGGGGTCTCCCGGCGGCGGTCCTCGACCCGGACCACGGCCCATCCGCCTTCGACCTGGAAGGGGCCGACCGTCGAGCCGGCGGGACGATCCCTCAGGGCGTCGGCATAGGCCTTGGGCATGACGTCGAGCGTCGAATACCCCAGGTCACCGCCCGAATAGCGGGTGGAGTCGTCGATCGACCGCTCGGCCGCCACGGCCTCGAAGGCCGCTCCGGCGGAGAGAATGCCCACCACCTGGGTGGCCTCGACCTCGCTGCGGGTGACGATCTGGCGGACGCGGACCTCTTCGGAGGTGCGGGCCATGCGGACCTGTTCGTCATAGAGGGTCTGGACCGCCTGGTCGGTGATGGTGCCGTTGACCACGGTCTCGACCAGCACGTCGCCGAGGATGCGGTCGTGGGTGATCATCAGCCGGCGCTGGACCGCGGGACTGTTGTCGAGGCCGCGGCGCTCGGCCTCGCGGGCCAGAAGCTTCTGGTCGATGACCTCATCCAGCACGCGGCGGAACAGGCCGGAGGTCACGTCCAGCGGCTCGCCCTCGCCGATCAGACCCTGGGCCACCGCCTCGCGCTTGACGTCCGAGGCCCAGACGGTCTCGCCCGCCACCCGGGCCACGGCACGGTCGCCCGGCTCGGGAGGGCGGTCGTCGCCGCCGCCGCCGCTACAGGCGGCCAGAACGAGGGTGAAGGCGAGGACGGCCAGGGTGCGCAACGGGGCGGTCCCCGGGGCCGAGGGGCGCGGGGTCGAAAGGCGCTGCGTCATGGGCGGCTCGGTCCGGCGGCGAAACGGCCCTTGCGGCGCGCCGGACGGGCGTCGGCAAAGCCCCTCGCGTTGACAGGGATAAGGTCGGTGCTTAAGTCCCGCCTGCGTCCAAGTCGAGGGGTTTTCGACGGTCCGCGCGCCCTCGCGCCGCTTGGTTTCGAGCCGCCGGGCGCCTTTCCGTCCGCGATCCGCCGACCGGCGTCCGGTGCCCCTTTTCGGGGTGGCCCGGAGCCCTAGTCCCAGAGCCTTCGTCCGCTCGACCGCATACCGGATCCTTCATGCTCGGCTTCGCCAAGAAACTGTTCGGCAGTTCCAACGACCGCAAGGTCAAGGACTTCATGGCCCAGGTGGCCAGGATCAACGTTCTGGAGGAGCGGTTCGCCAAGGTCTCCGACGACGAACTGCGGATGATGACCGACGTCTTCCGCGACCGTCTGGCCAAGGGCGAGAAGCTGAACGCCCTGCTCAATGAAGCCTTCGCCGTGGTGCGCGAGGCGTCCAAGCGGGTGCTGGGACAGCGCCAGTATGACGTGCAGCTGGCCGGCGGCATGATCCTGCACGAGGGCGGCATCGCCGAGATGCGCACCGGCGAGGGCAAGACCCTGGTCGCCGTGGCCCCCGTCTATCTGAACGCCCTGTCGGGCAAGGGCGTGCACGTCATCACGGTCAACGACTATCTGGCCCGGCGCGACGCCGAATGGATGGGCCGGGTCTATCGCTTCCTCGGGATGGAGGTCGGCGTCATCGTCAACGGCCTGAGCCAGGGCCAGCGCCAGGCCGCCTATGCCGCCGACATCACCTACGGCACCAACAATGAGTTCGGCTTCGACTATCTGCGCGACAACCTCGTCTACGAGCGGCGCGAGATGGTGCAGCGGCCGCACAATTTCGCCATCGTCGACGAGGTCGACTCCATCCTCATCGACGAGGCGCGCACCCCCCTGATCATCTCGGGCCCGACCGAGGACCGGTCCGACCTGTATGTCTCGGTCGACGCCATCATCAAGGACCTGATCCAGGACAAGTCGCTGTACGACCTGGACGAGAAGCAGCGTCAGGCGCTGCTGACCGAAGAAGGCTCCGAGCGGATCGAGACCATCATGGAAGAGCGCGGCCTGTTCGCCGCCGACACTACGGGCCTGTACGACGCGGCCAACATCACCCTGGTCCATCATATCAACCAGGCGTTGCGCGCCAACACCCTGTACCAGAAGGACAAGGACTACATCATCCGGGCCGGCGAGATTATGCTGATCGACGAGTTCACCGGCCGGATGATGACCGGGCGCCGCCTGTCCGAAGGCCTGCACCAGGCCATCGAGGCCAAGGAGGGCGTCAAGATCCAGCCCGAGAACCAGACCCTGGCCTCGGTGACGATCCAGAACTATTTCCGCCTCTACGAGAAGCTGTCCGGCATGACCGGCACGGCGGCGACCGAGGCGCAGGAATTCCTCGACATCTACAAGATGGACGTCCTCGAGGTGCCGACCAACCGGCCGGTCAAGCGGATCGACCACGACGACGAGGTCTATCGCACGGCGGCCGAGAAGAACGGCGCCATCGCCCGACTGATCGCCGAACGCCATCTGGCCGGCCAGCCGATCCTGGTGGGCACGGTGTCGATCGAGAAGTCCGAACAGCTGTCGACCCTGCTGCAGACCTATGAGCACAAGGTCGAGGTCTCGCGCACGCTGAAGCCCGAATTCGCAGGCAAGGCCAAGGAGGCGGAGAAGGTCGGCGACGCCGCTTACGACATCGTCTGGGAGACGAAGCTGCGCGGCATTCCGCACAACGTCCTCAACGCCCGCCAGCATGAGCAGGAGGCCTATATCGTCGCCGACGCGGGCCTGCCCGGCGCGGTGACCATCGCCACCAACATGGCCGGCCGCGGCACCGACATCCAGCTGGGCGGCAATCTGGAGATGCGGCTGCAGCGCTGGCGCCAGGACCAGCGCAATCTCGGCGTCGAGGTCACGCCCGAGAGCGAGGCGGCCCGCACCGAGGAGCTGAAGGCCGAGATCGCGGTCCACAAGGAGAAGGCCCTGGCCGCCGGGGGGCTGTTCGTGCTGGGCACCGAGCGCCACGAGAGCCGCCGCATCGACAACCAGCTGCGCGGCCGCACCGGCCGTCAGGGCGACCCGGGCACGTCGAAATTCTACCTGTCCTGCGAGGACGACCTGCTGCGCATCTTCGCCGGCGACCGGCTGGATTCGATCATGCGCAGCTTCGGCGTGGCCGAGGGCGAGGCCATCACCCACCCGTGGCTGAACCGCGCCATCGAGACCGCCCAGAAGCGGGTCGAGACCCGCAACTACGACATCCGCAAGAACCTGCTGAAATACGACGACGTCGTGAACGACCAGCGCAAGGCCGTGTTCGAGCAGCGCCAGGAGTTCATGGACGCCACCGA